>CAVHBE010000253.1:0-2026 GCA_963634045.1 Methanobrevibacter smithii | reverse complement strand
AGGCACTCGACGGCGTGATGGGCCTGGTCGAGGACGACACGATGCAGATCGTGCTGGGTCCGGGCAAGGTGAATAAGGTGCTCGAGGAGTTCTCCAAGCTCACTGGCCTTGCGAAAGGCGTTGCCGACGAGAGCGTGGTTGACGCTGCGGCCACAAACAAGGCCGCGCAGAAGGCCAAGTACGAGTCTAAGCCGGTTCAGGCCTTCCTCAAGAAGATTTCCAATGTCTTCGTCGCCCTGCTTCCCGGCATCATTGCGGCTGGCCTCATCAACGGTATCTGCAACGTCATTAACGTCTCGACGGCAGGCGCGCTTGCAGGCGAGTGGTGGTACCAGGGCATTCGTTCCATGGGCTGGGCCCTGTTTGCCTATCTGCCTATCTTGGTGGGCTATAACGCGGCACGTGAGTTTGGTGGTTCCGCTGCGCTGGGCGGCATCGCCGGCATGATGTGCATCGCCAACAGTGCCATGCCCCTGCTTGCGCCTGGCGCGGCTGATCCTGCCGCTGCCATTCTGCTGCCGCTCACCAATGCGCAGTACAACCCCGCAGCGGGCGGCATGATCGCGGCTCTCATCGCTGGCGCATTTTTTGCCTGGATGGAGCGTCAGATTCGCAAGGTTATGCCCAACGCACTCGACACGTTCTTGTCCCCGCTGCTGGTGCTCATCATCGGCGCCTTTGCTCTGATGCTCGTCATCCAGCCGGTAGGCGCATGGCTGACGACTGCCATCTTTAGCGTTTTGACCTTTATCTTCGAGAAGCTGGGCGTCCTGGGCGGCTATATCCTGTCGGCAGGCTTCTTGCCGCTGGTGTCCGTCGGCCTGCACCAGGCGCTCACGCCGATCCACGCTATGCTCAACGATCCCGACGGCGCTACCAAGGGTATCAATTACCTGCTTCCCATCCTTATGATGGCTGGCGGCGGCCAGGTCGGTGCCGGTTTGGCGCTGTACTTTAAGACCAAGAACGCCAAGCTCAAGAAGTACGTCGCAGAGTCCATTCCCGTTGGAATCCTGGGTGTGGGCGAGCCTCTGATGTATGCTGTTACGCTGCCGCTCGTTCGTCCGTTTGTGACGGCCTGCCTGGGTGCCGGATTTGGCGGCGCGCTCGCGGCGCTGCTTCACATCGGCACGGTTTCTCAGGGCGTTTCCGGTTTGTTTGGCCTGCTGATCGTCGTTCCTGGCCAGCAGCTCGGCTACGTTGCCGCTATGCTGCTTGCCTATGCCGCCGGCTTTGTCCTGACGTGGTTCTTTGGCGTCGACGAGCAGAAGATCAACGAGTTCTTTGGCGAGTAGTTTGATATTGCGAGCCGTGTTGCTCAGGGTTCGCGGCGCGCGGCAGATTTCTTGATGCTATGGTTGTGCCGGCGGGGCTAACTGCTCCGCCGGCCTTTTTTAAAGGAGCGTTGAAGCGTGAAAACGGGTATTTCGATTTATCTTTCCAGCCCATTGCAGGATATTGAGCGGACGATTGAGCGTGGTGCCGCGGCGGGTGCGCGCTATGCGTTCACCTCGCTGCATATTCCCGAGGATGGGGGAGCGGCGTATGCCGATAAGGTCCGTCATGTGCTGTCGCTGCTTTCCGCCCGCGGCATTGCGCTCATTGCCGATGTGGGGCCTCGCACGTGCGATTTGCTCGGGCTTGAGCGCATCGAGGACCTGCGCGATCTGGGATTGGAATACCTTCGTTTGGACTATGGCTTTAGCGCCCAGCGGGTCGCGGAGCTGTCCGGTGTATTTCGCATTGTGGTCAATGCATCGACGGTGAGTTCTGATGAAATCGCATCGTGGCGTGAAGCCGGCGCCGATGTGACTCGTTTTGCCGCCTGCCACAATTTTTACCCCAAGCCTTATACCGGTTTAGCTCTGGAGGACATTGCTCGGACGAATCTTCGTCTTGCGGCGCTTGGATTCGAAATCATGGCTTTTGTGCCGGGTGATGCTAACGTTCGCGGGCCGGTATTCGAGGGACTGCCGACGGTCGAGGCGCAGCGCGGTCGCGCGTCAAAGGTTGCTCTCAATATGCT
>CAVHBE010000252.1:0-2031 GCA_963634045.1 Methanobrevibacter smithii | reverse complement strand
GCGCGAACGGTGCGCCTGTTTAGCGAAACTGGTGAAAAATAGATTGACGCTAACAAGAGGTCGTCCCTCGCGTCCTCGAGCGCCCTGGTCAGGTCGCGGGCGGCCTCGCACTCGTCGTCGGGGACCCACACCTCGACCACGTTGCCGACCGACAGCATGCGGGCGAGGAACTCGGCGTCGTTGCGGTCGTTCTTCCTGCGCCTGTCCGCGCTGGGCTTGATCATCTTCGAGACGGCGCCGACCACGCAGCCGACCCCCAGGCCGGAAAGCCTCTTCTGCAGGTCGAAGCCCGTGACCCCGGACTCGTACACGCACCTGGCCCTGGGGTCCACGGAACGGACCCACTCCGCGACGGCGCCGGCGTCGTAGCCGAAGGTCGCGGCACGTACCTCCCCGGTCATGACGTCGAGGGAGACGGCCTTTATCGAGCAGGCGTGGACGTCGAGGCCGATGAAGGTGGTAGTATCGAGCATGTGAGCCCCTTCCATGAATGCGGCGTGGCCGCCACGGTTGGATTAGACACTCACCATTGTCGGCCTAATCCGCGGTCTTTCATGCAGCAGGGGCTCTCAATGTTTTTATGTCCTGCTCATATCGTCTCTGCCGGCACTTGGGGACACTCCTTGGCGCACCAGAGCCGGTCGCCCAGGGATGGAGGGGCCATTTTGGCCCTTGGCAGTCACCCAAGGTAAACCTTTACCGCCCGCCTATATTTGCCGAAATTACACTTGAAGGCGGGGTACAATAAACCCGCATGCGGATTTTCGTTGCGGGCGCTTCCCATCGCCGGGGCGTGCCCGGGAGCATCCGGCATGCGGCCTTTGCGGCGCTCGGTCATGTGCAAGACGGGCGGTCGGGCCTGTAGGGCGCATCAGGTGCCCCTCGCCTCGGCATGTCTTCTCTCCACGCCATGTACCTGCTGCTGAGCCTGCCTGCCAGATGATTGGAAGCAACAGCGTAAATCCCATCACGCCAACATCCCGGCGATCGCCGGGGCCTGTATACCTATATGAGAGGAGAGGGGTATATGGCGCGTAAGTTTAAGTCTATGGACGGCAACGAGGCGGCCGCATATGTTTCGTATGCGTACACCGAGGTAGCGGGAATCTATCCCATTACGCCGTCCAGCCCGATGGCCGACCATGTCGACCAGTGGGCGGCCCAGGGTCGCAAGAATATCTTCGGCACCCCGGTCAAGGTCGTCGAGATGGAGTCCGAGGCAGGTGCAGCCGGTACCGTTCACGGTTCGCTGGGCGCCGGTGCTCTGACCACCACCTACACGGCTTCTCAGGGTCTGCTCCTGATGATCCCGAACATGTACAAGATCGCGGGCGAGCAGCTCCCGGGCGTCTTCCACGTCTCCGCGCGTTGCGTCGCTTCCCACGCCCTGAACATTTTTGGCGATCACTCCGACGTCATGGCCTGTCGTCAGACCGGCTTCGCCATGCTCGCCGAGGGCAACGTCCAGGAGGTCATGGACCTTTCGCCGGTGGCTCACCTTGCCGCCATCGAGGGTAAGACCCCGTTCCTTAACTTCTTCGACGGCTTCCGCACCAGCCACGAGATCCAGAAGGTCGCCATGTGGGACTACAAGGATCTGGCCGAGATGTGCGACATGGACGCCGTCCAGGCTTTCCGCGATCACGCGCTCAACCCTGAGCACCCGCACACCCGCGGCAGCCACGAGAACGGCGACATCTTCTTCCAGCACCGCGAGGCCTGCAACAAGGTCTACGACGAGCTTCCCGCCGTCGTCGAGGGCTACATGAAGAAGATCAACGAGAAGCTCGGCACCGATTACGGCCTGTTCAACTACTACGGCGCTCCCGATGCTGATCGCGTCGTCGTGTGCATGGGCTCCTTCTGCGACGTGCTTGAGGAAGTCATCGACTACCTCAACGCTCACGGCGAGAAGGTCGGCCTGGTCAAGGTTCGCCTGTTCCGTCCGTTCTCCATCAAGCACTTCGTCGACGTTCTCCCCGAGACCGTCCAGAAGATCGCCGTCATGGACCGTACCAAGGAGCCGGGTTC
>CAVHBE010000251.1:384-2131 GCA_963634045.1 Methanobrevibacter smithii | reverse complement strand
ATGGTGGACTGTGACAAAAGGAGAGAACTTATGAGCGCCGGCGCTACGCTACTCAAGCTGCAACAGATCGATTTGGAGCTCGCCCGCAACAAGAGTGAACTTGCCAATATGCCGGAGCTCAAGGAGCTCGCTTCCAAGCGCAAGACCTATGTGAAGCTCAAGTCCGAGATGACCAAGCTCTACGCCCAGCGCAAGGATCTGGACATTGAGCTCGACGATCTCAATACCACCGAGATTCAGACCAACAACGCCATCGAGGCTGCCAAGAAGCGCCACGTCGACGGCTCCGACTACCGCGAGGTTCAGGACCTGGAAAACGAGCTCGCCACCCTGGCCAAGCGTCTGGACAAGATTGAACACACCCGCAAGGACGTCGTTGTCGCCCATAAGGAGGCGCTCGACCGCGAGGCCCGCGCGCAGGCAATCATCGCCAAGTTCGAGGAGGGCGTGAAGGCCGATACCAAGGCCGCCCGCGCCAAGGCTGCCGACCTGCAGGCTCAGATTGACGCCGCCGCTAAGGAGCGCACCGCGCTTGCTGCCACGCTGCCGGCCGACGTTCTCACCGACTACGAGCGTCTGCTCAAGCAGTTCCGTGGCCTGGCCGTCGAGACCATCCAGGGCAACATCCCCACGGTCTGCCACACCGCGCTGCAGGCATCGTCCATGAGCGACCTCAACCACGACGGTAGCGAGATTACGCACTGCCCGTACTGCCACCGCCTCCTGGTACTCCCGAGCAAGGAAGCCTAGCGATGACGGCGGCATCCAACAATTCAATGCAACTTGAGGGAAAAACGATCCTGCTGGGCATTACCGGCGGGATCGCCGCCTATAAGTCGTGCAATATCGTGCGCCTGCTGCAAAAGCGCGGCGCGCACGTCAAGGTCGTTATGAGCGAGCATGCCACCGAGTTTGTGGGCCCGCTCACCTTTCGCGCACTCACCAATGAGCCGGTCGCTGTTGGACTATTCGACGACCCGTCTGACCCCATCCACCATATCTCGCTTGCGCAGGAGCCCGATCTGGTGGTCGTAGCGCCCGCGACGGCCAATATCATCGCCAAGATGGCCAACGGCATCGCCGACGACCTCATCTCCACTACGCTGCTGGCAACGCCACGACCCATCGTGATCGCGCCGGCCATGAACAATGGCATGTGGAAAGCGCCGGCGACGCAGGCCAACATGGCCACGTTGCGCGAGCGCGGTGTCCATGTGGTGGGTCCGGGCAGCGGCTACCTTGCCTGCGGCGACGTGGACACGGGACGCATGAGCGAGCCCGAGGACATCGTCGAGGCTGTCTGTGAGGTGCTCAACCCGGCACCTCAGGACCTAGCAGGCAAAAGCATCATCATCACCGCCGGCCCCACGCACGAGCCGATCGACCCCGTGCGTTTTATCGGCAACCGGTCGTCGGGCAAGATGGGCATCGCCCTGGCGGGGGAGGCCACTCGCCGCGGTGCTGCGGTCACGCTTGTGTTGGGCCCGACATCGCTCGATGTTCCCCGCGCCGTGGAGTGCGTACGCGTGCAAACCGCCGCAGAAATGCTGCAGACGGCTCTGAGCGCCTTTCAGACGGCCGATGCGGCCATTTGCGCGGCAGCCGTCGCCGACTACACTCCAGCGGCCCCAGCGGACCATAAGCTCAAAAAGGCCAACGAGCGCCTGGATCGCATCGAACTGGTCGAGACGGTCGATATTTTGGCCGAGCTCTCGCGCCAGAAGGGCGAGCGATGCGTGATCGGATT
>CAVHBE010000251.1:0-374 GCA_963634045.1 Methanobrevibacter smithii | reverse complement strand
GATTTGCGGCCGAGACCGATAACGTTGTCGAGTACGCAGAGCGCAAATTGGCCCGCAAGGGGTGCGATGTAATAATCGCCAACGATGTCTCACGCACCGATTCGGGCTTTGGGACCGACACCAACAAGGCCTGGATTGTGAGCACAACGGGTACGCAAGAACTTCCCGTACTAACAAAACCCCAGCTCGCAGATACAATTTTGGACTTGCTTCAAAAATTGTAAAAAAGTTCTTGCACAAGTCTAAAGTTTCGGGTTAATATACTCCCTGTTGCGAGCGAGAGCAGAGCAACAAACAAAAGCTTCGGGACGTGGCGCAGCTTGGTAGCGCACTTGACTGGGGGTCAAGGGGTCGCAGGTTCGAATCCTGTCACC
>CAVHBE010000250.1:0-2174 GCA_963634045.1 Methanobrevibacter smithii | reverse complement strand
GCTAATGCGAACCAAGCGGTGAACGCCGGCCTCGGCGCGCAGCATGCCAAATGCGTCCTTGCCCTCGACGGTAAAGGTCGCGCGGTCGATGCCGATGACCTCGGCCGCGGGACAGTCGTTAATGGTGACCTTCCAGCCGCGACGCTGGCAATACTTCATGTACATCTTAAAGAGCATGAAGGTCCAGTCCTGGGCCTCCAGACCACCCTGTCCGGGCTTGATGGTCACAATGGCATCGCCGTGATCGAACTCACCGGTAAACCAGCTCGAAAGCTCAAGCTCATCGATGGCACGGGCCAGGCGCTCAGCCGTGGCTGCAGCCTCCTCGCGAAGGGTGGCGGCGTCGGGGTCATCCCCCATCTCCTCGGCAAGCTCCAGCGCGGCGCGGGCATCGGAAAGCTCGCCGCGCGCGGTGTCCACGGCAGCGATATCTTCCTTGGTACGCGCGATCTCCTCCATGGTGGCACGGGCGGCGTCGGCGTCATCCCAAAAGCCAGGGGCAACACTTTTGGCCTCGAGCTCGGTCACGCGCGTGCGCTTTTCGTCCAAATGGAGATACGACTCGACCTCGCCGAGCCGGTCCGCAAACGCGTCCAGCTCGGCGGGCGTTACCTCTAAAGCCTCAGCCATTAACGATTCCTGCCGTGGCAGTACTTAAACTTCTTGCCGCTACCGCAGGGGCACGGGTCGTTGCGGCCCACGTTGACGTACGGATCGTCGCTCTCGGACTTGCGATAGGTGGTCACCTTGCCACCGTTGTTGACGGCAGCCGGACCACCCTGGACAGCCGTGCGGGCCTGCACCTGCGCCTGCTTGCGCAGCACCGAGTCGCCGTTGTCACCATCGACCTCGGCAGGACCGGAGAAGCGCGCACCCTCGAGCGAGGGCTCCTCCTTGTGCTCCACGGCACGCGGGGCTGCCTTGATCTCGATGCGCAAAACCGTGCGCAGGTAATCCTCGTACATGGTATCGACGAGTATCTGGAACGCGCCGTAGGCCTCGGTCTTGTACTCAACCAGCGGGTCGCGCTGGCCAAAGCCGCGCAGGCCAATGCCGGTCTTGAGATAGTCCATCTCCTGCAGGTAGTTCATCCAGCGGGTATCGATGACGCGCAGCATGACCTGGGTATTGAGCTCGCGCATCAGGTCCTCGCCCAGACGCTCGGCCTTCATGTTGTAGCACTTCTCAACATAGGCCAAGACATCGGCAGCCAGGGCTTCAAAGTCCTCGTCGGGGAACTTCGGCGTATCGATGTGGCCGGTGAGCTCCACAACCCACTTGCGCAGGCCCTCCAGGTCGCGCTCGCCCTCGTGGCTGTCCTTGGTGCAGAACTCCTGCACGCAACGGTAGACGGTATCGTGCATGACCTCGGTGATGTGGTCGGTCAGGTCCTTGCCGTCCAGAATCTTGTTGCGCTCGGCGTAGATGACCTGGCGCTGCTTGTTCATGACGTCGTCGTACTCAAGAACGCTCTTACGCATGGAGAAGTTGATGCTCTCGACCTTGTGCTGGGCGCTCTCGACGGCCTTGGAGATGATCTTATGCTGGATGGGCATGTCGTCGCCCATGTCGGCCGTGACCATCATCTTGGAGACGCGGTCCATCTTGTCGCCACCGAACAGGCGCATAAGGTCGTCCTCGAGCGACAAGTAGAACTGGGTCTCGCCCGGATCGCCCTGACGGCCGGAACGGCCACGCAGCTGGTTGTCGATACGGCGGGACTCATGGCGCTCGGTACCGATAACGGTCAGGCCGCCGGCGGCAAGCACGCGCTCGCGCTCGGCCTTGCAAGTCTCCTTGGCCTCGGCGTTAAACTGCTCGAGCTGCTCGGGCGTCACGTCCTCCATGGTCAGGCCCTCGTACTCAAGGCGCTCGCGCACCAGCTCGTCGGGGTTGCCGCCCAGCAAGATGTCGGTACCACGACCGGCCATGTTGGTGGCGATGGTCACGGCGCCGTAACGTCCGGCCTGGGCCACGATGTGGGCCTCGCGCTCGTGGTGCTTGGCGTTGAGGACCTCGTGTGCGATGCCGCGCTTGGTAAGGGCGGCGGACAGCTTCTCGGAGCTCTCGATGGAGACGGTGCCCACCAGGACCGGCTGGCCCTTGGCGTGACGTCGCTCGACATCGTCGGCGACGGCGTTGTACTTGGCCTGAATGGTGCGGTACACCAGGTC
>CAVHBE010000249.1:0-2204 GCA_963634045.1 Methanobrevibacter smithii | reverse complement strand
GGCAGGCAGACCAGCAGGCAGCAGCGAGCTTCGTGGAGACCTGTGCGTACAGGACCTTGCGGAAGGACTTGTTGCGGAAGGTGGAGATTACGTCGATGAAGAACTTCTTGATACCCTCGCCGACGCTCTCGATCTTCTCCTGAGCGACCTCCTCGGGGGTGTGCTCCCACGTGGACAGGTACACACAAAGCAGCGAGATTGCCATGACCGAAGCGTTGATCGTAGCGATGATGAAGTAGCTGAACGGGTTGGTCTCGCCGAAGGTGCCAAAGCCGAAGCCCACAAGTGCAGCCATCAGGAAGCCGGCGGCGTTACCAAAGAGATGCTTGTAGCCGGTGAGGTACGTACGCTCCTTGAAGTCGTCGGTCATCTCGATGGTAAGCGGCGACAGGTTGGCGGTACAGAACGTATACGCGACGTTGTAGATCAAGTACAGCACAAAGTAGTACGGGAAGCCAAACGGCGTAGCCACGAAGATGAGCGGCTCGGCGATCATCATCGGGATGGCCAGCAAGATCCAGAAACGACGACGACCAAAGATGCGGCCAATCTTGGTGGCATAGAAGTTATCGGCCACAAAGCCCATCAGCGGGCAAAGAATAGCGTTGACATAGATGGCAAACGAGCTGATCAGTGCAGCCTCGCCTGCGGACAGGCCACACTCCGTGGACAGGAACAGCACCATGTAGCTGTGCGTAAAGGTCAGGGCACCGGAATTGAGCATACCGCCCATACCAAAGCCCAAGCGCGTCCAAAATGTGATCTTACGCTTTTTTCCAATCTTATTAGTCATCGAGCTCCCTCTCTTTTCTCGATTGTCTTGTAACAAGACATTTGAGTCCACACTGACATCTGTCTGCCCAGCGTTCAGGGTGAACGTTTAGTTAGATTATGCGCGATTGCTTATGACAGGTGAACGTTCACTTGAATAATATCCTTGAACGGTCGATTTTTACCGCTAAACGGACACAATTGAGATCCTCACACCTATTTTCTGCTGGTAAGGGTGCCATGCTGGACAGCCATGAGATAGGTGAACGTTTATCAGATTTTCTAACATATTCACTTAACCACGAAACGAAAAAGCCCCACCGGGAACACTCCCGACGGGGCCGATGACATCGCGCTATGCTTGGGCGCACTTGCCGCTACAAGCAGACGCCGTCCTTCCAGATACTGATCTCGTGACAGCCACGGCGCTCGGCACTCGTGAGCTTACCGCTCGCCGTCTGTAGCACCAGCTGGTACAAATCGCGGGCAGCCTCGTCGAGCGTGCGCTCACCCGTGGCAATCACGCCGGCGTTAAAGTCCATCCAGTTGGCCTTGTGATCGCACAGACGCTGATTGGTGAACACCTTGAGCGTAGGCGCCGGCGCGCCAAACGGTGTGCCGCGGCCGGTCGAGAACAGAATCACGTGGCAGCCGGCAGCCGTCAACGCCGTGGTGGATACCATGTCGTTGCCCGGACCGCACAGCATGTTCAGGCCGTGTTTAGTTGCCTGGCCGGCATACGGCAGCACGTCGACGATGGGGGCAGACCCGCCTTTTTGCACGCAGCCGCAGCTCTTGTCCTCGAGCGTGGTAATACCGCCGTCCTTGTTGCCGGGGCTCGGGTTCTCGTAGACGACCTCGCCGTGGCTAATAAAGTAGTCCTTAAAGCCATTGAGCATGTCGGAAGCGGCGTTAAAGACCCGCTCGTTCTCACAGCGATCGAGCAGGATACTCTCGGCGCCAAACATCTCGGGCACCTCGGTAAGCACCGACGCGCCGCCGCGGGCGACAACCATATCACTCACGCGACCGATCGTGGGATTGGCGGTAATGCCCGAAAGGCCGTCGGAGCCGCCGCACTTAAGTCCAATAACCAGCTCGGAGGCCGGAATGGGCTCGCGCTTGGCTTGCTTGGCGAGGTCTGCCAGCTCGGCCAGAATCTTGTGGCCCTCGATCTGCTCGTCGGCTACATCCTGGCAGGTGAGAAAACGAACGCGCTCGTGATCGAAGTCACCGAGCTCGTCGAGCACCTGCTGATGCGTGCAGTTCTCGCAACCGAGCGACAAGAACAGCACGCCGGCCGCATTAGGGTGACGCGAGAGCGCCACCAGCAGACGACGGGTCTGGGCATGGTCGGCGCCGGTCTGCGAGCAACCGAACGGATGCGGGAAGTAGTAGACGCCCTCCAGCGAGCCATCGACCAGATCCTGGGC
>CAVHBE010000248.1:0-2278 GCA_963634045.1 Methanobrevibacter smithii | reverse complement strand
ACGTACGGCGCACGTCGCCTTCCGCGTCGATCATATTGAGCTTTTTCGCCACCGCCGGTAGCAGCGAGCCCTGCACCACAATGCTCGACACGGCAATCACAAATACCAGGTCAAACAGGTCGTGACCGCCGGGAACGCCGGCCACCACGGCAAAGAGACTAAAGACGACCGAAGCTGCTCCGCGCAGGCCCGCCCAGCTTACGAGCGCGACCTGGCGGGGGTTCGTCTTAAAGGGCGCCAGGAGCACGCCGACGGCGATGGGGCGGCTCACGAAGAGCATGAACGCCATGAGCGCCAGGCCCGGCAGCAGCATCTGCGGCAGGCGTGCGGGCGTTACGAGCAGGCCGAGCAAGAAGAAGATCGTCATCTCGGCCATCTCGGTGAGGGTATCGAAGAAGTGCGCCATCTCGACCTTGCCGGTGATGTCGCTCGCACCCAGCACAATGCCGGCCAGGTACACGGCCAAAAATCCGTTGCCGCCCAGGTAGCTCGGCAGCGCGTAGGCGACGATGGCCACGGCGAACAAAAAGATGGTCTGCGCACCTTCGGCCGTTGCATGTGCGCGTTCAATCAGGCGGCCCGCCGCCCAGCCGAGGGCAAGGCCCAGGCCCGCGCCCAGGATAATCTGCTTGGCCAGCAGTGCGGGAATGTTGATGTCGCCGCCGGTCGCGAGTGTGGCGAGCACGGCGGTGAGCATGTAGGCGACGGGGTCGTTGGAGCCCGATTCGACCTCGAGCAGCGAGTCGGTGCCGCCCCTCAGCGAAAGGCTGTGCTCGCGCAGAACGCTAAAGACGCTGGCCGCGTCGGTGGACGCCACGACCGATCCCAGCAGCAGGCCGCCGATCCAGTCGAAACCCAGCACAAAGTGGGCGAATACGCCGGTGATGCCGGCAGTGATGACGACGCCGAGCGTGCTCAGCAGCACTGCAGGTATGGCGACGGGCTTGGCGCGGTCGATGTTGGTGTTAAAGCCGCCGTAGAACATGATGAACAGCAGCGCCGTGCTGCAGACGGTTTCGGTGAGCGCGTAGTCGCTAAAGTCGATGTGTGCCGGGCCGTTGACGCCCAACAGCATGCCGAGCGCGATAAAGATGAGCAGGGTGGGGAAGGGGAGCTTTTTGCCGACGGGTTTGATGGTCAGGCACAAAATGATGACGAGGCCGATAAAAAGAAGGATCTGGTTCATGGATAGTGTCCGCTCCTGGGTGGTTGGCGTGGCACGGTCAGTTGTCTGCGGTTATTTGTACCCAAAGATGGTGGGTTTATGGGGTTGGATTGCGCGCGTGCGCGATATCGTCATAGACGGCTGCCGTCTTTGCCTCTGCTCGGAAACCCTTTCCAGCTTTATTGCAACGGAGTACAATGGGTAACGTTTAAGTTCAACTTGAAGTTTTAGTTGCGGCACCGGGCTTCGGCCGCAATGCAAGGAGAGGCGTACCATGGCGATCTATGTGACATCTGATGCTCACGGGCACGTGCGTGCGCTTGACGAGGCCCTGTCTAAGATCTCGTTGACGTCCGACGACACGCTGTACGTGTTGGGCGACATGATCGATCGCGGGCCCGATCCGGTCGGCGTTATTAAGCTCGTGCGCTCGCTGCCCAACGCCCACGTGCTCAAGGGTAATCACGAGCAGATCATGCTCGATGCCATCATTGGTCAGGATCCGCTCGATGCCGAGACCTGGGATATCAACGGTGGCTGGACGACGCGCGAGCAGCTCAACGACATGGAATTTGAGGCATACGAGGAGCTCGTGCGATGGATGGCCGCGCTGCCCCTCTACGCGGTGGTCGAGACCGAGGAGCGCCCGTATCTGCTGGTACATGCTGGAATCGAGATGAAGGCGGCGCGCGCGTTTTTGCTTGAGCATGGCGTCGATTGTGCCGATGGCGTTGGATCGGTGGGTGCCGATCGCGAGCTGCTGCAGCAGATGCTCGCGGTACAGTCGTCCGATGACCTGCTGTGGATTCGTCACGGCTATTGGGATGTGCCGACCGGGTTGCTTTCTACCGAGGGTAAGGGCCCGGTCGTTGTGAGCGGTCACACGCCAACGGTGTCGCTCGGGCGTTATTGCGAGGTAGGCGGCCTGGCGGGGCTCGATGAGGAGTCGGGCCGCGGGCAGATTGTGCGCTTGGGCGGCGAGGACACTGCCGGCGTGCCCGATCGCATCGACATCGACTGCGCTGCCGCCACCGGCTCCGAGTTCGGTCGCGTGGGCATCCTGCGCCTGGACGACGGGGCCGAGTTCTACGCGAACATCAACCCGGGCGAATA
>CAVHBE010000247.1:0-2445 GCA_963634045.1 Methanobrevibacter smithii | reverse complement strand
GACTGCGGGAACGGCCTGTCCGCTCAATGTGTTCGGCTGAGATCGGAAATCAACCAAACTGAACTAGGTTCAGTTGACATGGTTAAAAACGAGGGGCGACGCTTTTGCGTCACCCCTCGTCCCGGCCGGGTTGCTTTAGTTGTACACACGGTAGTTACACTTGAACTGGGCTATGTGTCCATAGCTGGAGCGGTACCAACCCGATGTATAGCTGATTACTTCTGGGCCTAGATATTCGTATCTCTTGTTGTAGCGAAGCTGACGGTAGGTCGTGTCGTACTCTGCTACGTAAAACGTGTCTCCAGAGAAGGCTTTGTACCGGTCCTTAACCGTCGAAGCCATGTACGCGGGTTCGACATCGCCTTTCTCCCCGTTGAGCGCATAGACGGGTGCCGCGA
Organism: Methanobrevibacter smithii; assembly: GCA_963634045.1. Classification (GTDB taxonomy): domain Bacteria; phylum Actinomycetota; class Coriobacteriia; order Coriobacteriales; family Coriobacteriaceae; genus Collinsella. The sequence goes on along the minus strand of CAVHBE010000247.1, from coordinate 2,047 downwards.
TTCCGCATAAAGCCGTTGCCACGAGGATGGCGTAGACAGCCATGCGCGACGCATTGGACTTCAGCTGTTCAAATAGTTTCATGTCATTCACCTCGCTCGTATGTATCGAGGTATTCCTGCTTGAGCGTCTGCGAGGACGACTTGATCTTTTCCACGAGCGTGCCGGCCTCGATGAAGTAGAACGAGTTGGTGAGGTCTGCCAGGTCGTCGAGCAGATGGCTTGAAATGAGCACGCTGCGTCCCCGCGCCACCTCGCTGCGCATCGCGTCGCAGGAGGTTTTCCGCTTTCCCGGATCGAGGCCGTTCAGCGGTTCATCGAGGATGAGGTACGGGCAATCGGTCGATATCGCCATGGCAAGCTTTACCTGCTGCTTCATTCCTGTCGAGAGTTTACGGGTCGGCTTGTCGAGATATGGGGAGATTCCGAGGGAGTTGCAGAGCGAGTCGATGTCGGCGGCCGATTTCCACGCCTCCCTAACGAAAGAGAGGTGCTCGCGGGCCGATAGCGTGGGGTAGAGATCCGCGCCGCCCGAAGAGCTCAGGTAGACGAGTTCTGCGAATTCGGCTGATCGACGTTGGCTGATTCCGTCTGCCGCCAGGCTTCCCGAGCGGATGCGGGTGGGAAATTGGCCCGACAGCGCTTCAAGAAGGGTGGTTTTCCCCGAGCCGTTGGGAGCAACGAGGCCCGCCGCCGTTCCCGGGCTCAGGAAAAGCGACCCGATTGAAAGTATCGTCGTGCTCCCGTATCCCACGCTCGCGTCTAGAAGCTCGAGCCCATGGTGCTTTTTCGCGGGTCCAGGCTGTTTGGGGGAACGTGTCGCAACGGCGCCGACCGCAAAAAGGACCGCGACGTATGCCAGGGCCACGGCAAGCATCGATGCGCTGCCCGAACCGGAGCCAATGAATTCTGTCGGGAAGCATCCTACGTAACCCGTTGCCTCGATAGGCGAGAACACGGGCAGTGGCAGGAGCCCGAGCACGGCATTATGCCCCAGTGCCGAATCGGACAGTAACGGGAATGCCGGGGCCGCGACAAGCAGCGCGGAGGTAAGGGGGCCCGCGAGGACGCGCCTCGTTGCGGTCGATAGGACGGCGGAGCAAACGGATATCAAGGTTCCGCCCGCAAGCAGCGCGAGAAGCAGGGCTGTGAAGACGTTTCCCGCGGTCGTGGTGGTAAGCGCGCCGTCATGGAAGAAGGCGATCGGGTACCCAATTTGCCCGAAGCCGTTTAGGGCCAAGGCGTAAATGCCCCCGGGTGCGAGGCCGGCGAGGAGCATCGCGGTCCCCGCGGCGATTATCGAAAACACGATCTGGATAAGGCGCCGGAATTTGGGCACGGGCGCCTTCGCCGCCAGGGTCCCGGGCCTTGTGGCGCCGAGCACGAGTATCGACGAGAGAAGGAAGGGGATGAAGGGAAGGAAAGACGGCGCCGTGGCAATGGCGTAAGGCAGGAAGGAAAGGAATGGCAGGTCGTTTGCGGAGGCCGGGATATCCGTGATGCCGGAGCTGCTCAGGGCACGGCAATATGCGAGCGCCGCGTCATTGGTCTCTCGGTCTCCCACGATGGACCCGGATTGGAAGCCTTCGCCCATGAGCGCGTAGTAGCTCTCGGCAGAATCGAGAAAGGCGGCGTCGGTTTGAGCGGCAAGGGCGGCGTTCGCGTATCTTGCAAGCTCCGCGTCATCTTGCTGCTCTGGCGATAGGTCTGTGCCGCTGGCCTGGGGTGCGCGCGTATTGAATGCGTCGACAAAGCCCTGCATGCCCTGCTTCATAAAGAAGGGCCCGTAGATGGGTGAATTGAACGCAATGGGGACGGAGAAGGCTGCAGCGAGAACGAGCGTACAAATCCATACGGCCTTGTCTCTTAGGATTAGTTTGAGAAGAAGTCGACAGTACATTTGGAAGCACCTACGTTCCTCAAAGAATTGTTAGATTAAAAGTAACAGACCGGATGAAGATGCGTGCGATGGGGGCGAGGCGAATGGCTGAGCGGTATCGATATGCTGGTTCAACGGTATCACATTGGCCACATAGATTTTTAACTTGC
>CAVHBE010000246.1:0-2454 GCA_963634045.1 Methanobrevibacter smithii | reverse complement strand
TCCTGGGCGTTGAGGGCTTCGATACCTCTCTTGCCGAGGGTCTGCTGCTCATGACCCCGTTCTCCGCCGACGACGAGAAGAACGCCGACTTCGTCAACGCTTACAAGGATAAGTACGGCGATACCCCCGACCAGTTTGCCGCCGACGCCTACGACGGCGTGCACGCGGTGGGCGAGGCCCTCAAGGAGGCCGGTCTTGGTGTCGACGCCGACCCGACCGAGGCCGCCGAGAAGCTGTCCAAGGCTATGCTCAAGATTACCGTTGACGGTCTGACCGGCAAGCTCACCTGGAACGATAAGGGCCAGGTCCAGAAGGAGCCCACGGCGTACGTCATCACCGACGGCAAGTACGTACAGGCCTAATTGGCCGCCTTACATAGAGCGGTTTTTGATCCCAAGCAGGGGAGGTTTTGGCCTTCCCTGCTTGCTTGGTATCTAGGGACGATGTAACGTCCCTGTTTCATACATCAACTGGAAACCTATTCGAAAGGGGGATGTGGAACATGACGGTCTTTATCCAATACCTGGTCAACGGCCTGTCCATGGGCAGCGTCTATGCCATCATCGCGTTGGGCTACACCATGGTCTACGGTATCGCCAAGATGCTGAACTTCGCTCACGGCGACGTCATCATGGTCGGTGCCTATGTCTCGTTCTGCGCCACGTCGTATCTCGGCCTCCCGGGCTGGGTATCTGTAATTCTTTCTTGTGTGGTCTGCACGGTTCTCGGCGTTCTCATCGAGGGTCTGGCCTATAAGCCGCTGCGCCAAGCAGGCCCGCTGGCCGTTCTGATCACGGCTATCGGCGTGTCTTACTTCCTGCAGAACGCCGCGCAGCTTCTGTGGGGCGCCACGCCCAAGAACTTCACTTCGCTCGTCACCTTCCAGGTGCCGGAGTTCTTGGCCAAGTTCAACGTAAGCGCCGTCTCGCTCGTCACCATCGTCGCCTGCCTGGTTATCATGGCCGGCCTGATGTTCTTTACAGGTAAGACCAAGATGGGCAAGGCCATGCGCGCCGTGTCCGAGGACAAGGCCGCCGCTCAGCTCATGGGCATCAACGTCAACCGCACCATCTCGATGACGTTTGCCATCGGCTCGGCGCTTGCCGCCATCGCCGGCGTGCTCCTGTGCTCCTACTCGCCGGTGCTGCAGCCCACGACGGGTGCCATGCCTGGCATCAAGGCCTTCGACGCCGCCGTCTTCGGCGGCATCGGCTCCATCCCCGGTGCCTTTGTCGGTGGCATTCTCATCGGCATCATCGAGGCGATGGCGCAGGCTTACATTTCCACGAGCCTTGCCAACTCCATCGTCTTTGGTGTTTTGATCATCGTCCTGCTCGTCAAGCCTGCCGGCCTCTTGGGCAAGTACGTCCCCGAGAAGGTGTAGGTGAGCGTTATGAAGTTTCTTAAAGACAAGCAGACGCGTCACGACTTTGTCACGTACGCCATGTGCATCGTGGCCTTCGCCATCGTGTTCTTTATGCAGTCTAACCACATGATTCCGCGCATGATCGCCGGTCAGCTGGTTCCCATCACGGCCTATATCGTCATGGCCATTTCCCTCAACCTCGTCGTCGGCATCGCGGGCGACTTGTCGCTGGGCCACGCGGGCTTTATGAGCGTCGGTGCCTACACGGGCATCGTCACCGCCGTCGCGCTGGAGAGCGCCGTTCCGTCCGATCCGATGCGTCTGATCATCAGCATTGTGGTCGGCGCTATCGCCGCTGCCATCTTGGGCTTCTTGATTGGTATCCCGGTCCTGCGCCTGAGCGGCGACTATCTGGCCATCGTGACCCTGGCTTTTGGCGAGATCATCAAAGAGATCGTCACCTGCCTCATTGTGGGCGTCGACTCCCGCGGCCTGCACGTGATTTTTAACATCACGGGCAACTCTACGATCGACGACCTGCACCTGCTCGAGGACGGCACCGCCATCATCAAGGGCGCCCAGGGCGCCTCGGGCGTGTCGACGTACTCGACCTTCCTCGCCGGTGCCATCCTGGTCATGGTCACACTCGTGATCGTGCTCAACCTGGTCCGCAGCCGTACCGGCCGTGCCATTATGGCCGTGCGCGATAACAAGATTGCAGCCGAGTCCGTAGGCATCTCCGTCACGGAGTACCGCATGATCGCCTTCGTGGTTTCCGCTGCCCTCGCCGGTGCTGCCGGAGCTCTCTTCGGCGGTAACTTCTCGCAGTTCTCCGCCACCAAGTTCGACTTCAACACGTCGATCCTCATTCTGGTGTTCGTGGTCCTGGGCGGCCTGGGCAACATGCGCGGTTCCGTCATCGCGGCGGCGTTGCTCACGGTGCTTCCCGAGCTGCTCCGTCAGTTCTCGGACTACCGCATGCTCATCTACGCCATCGTGTTGATCCTGGTCATGATCTTTACCAACAACCCGCAGCTCAAGGCGTTCTTCGGTCGCGTCAAGGACCGCTTTGCTTCCAAGAAGGAGGT
>CAVHBE010000245.1:0-2503 GCA_963634045.1 Methanobrevibacter smithii | reverse complement strand
CCACAAGGTTGTCCCCGAGATGTTCGACCTCTTTGTGACCCCGCTCGTCTCGGTGTTCGTGACCGTGCTCGTGACCCTCGTTGCCGTCGGCCCCATCTTTGTCTGGGCTGAGAACGCCATCCTCGGTCTGATCCAGGCTCTGCTGACCCTGCCCTTCGGCATCGGTTCCTTTATCGTCGGCCTGTTCTATGCCCCCACGGTCGTTACGGGTATCCACCAGATGTACACCGCCATCGACCTGGGCCAGCTTGCTCAGTACGGCGTGACCTATTGGCTGCCCATCGCCAGCGCCGCCAACATCGCCCAGGGTGGCGCCGCACTCGCCGTCGCCTTTAAGACCCGCGATGCCAAGATCAAGGGCCTGGCGCTTCCTTCGGCCCTGTCCGCCTTCATGGGCATTACCGAGCCCGCCATCTTTGGTGTGAACCTACGTTTCTTTAAGCCCTTCATCGCCGGCTGCATCGGCGGCGGTTGCGGTGCCCTGGTCTGCGCGCTCACTTCGCTGGCTGCCTCCGGCACGGGCGTTACCGGTATCTTCGGTATCCTGCTGTGCCTGGCCCAGCCCGTGCAGTACGCGATCATGTTTGCGGTCGCCGCGCTGGTTTCCTTTGCCGTCTCGTTTGTCCTGTACAGGGACGAGCCCAAGGCTTCCGAGCAGGCGTAGGATTCGCGTAAAAATAACGCCCGCAGGCTCCATCCTGTGGGCGTTTTCTTTATCTGGAACCCTTGATTTGAGCGTTCGTTGATTTAATTCGATTGGATACCGACATGTCTAACGCACTTCAGCGCGATCTTGCCAAGCTCGTTGCCAACATGGATGCAGCGGCCGCCGAGCGCGGTCACGGGCCCTATGCTCAGCATTTTCATATTATGCCGCCCACGGGCTGGCTCAACGACCCCAACGGGCTTTGCCAGGCCGATGGCGTGTTTCACGCGTACTTTCAGTATGCCCCGTTTGATGTAAACGGCGGCGTCAAGATGTGGGGCCATGCCACCAGCCGCGACCTTATGAAATGGGAATATATTGGCGTCCCGCTGCTGCCCGACGAGCCGTTCGATTGCCATGGCGTGTATTCGGGCTCCGCGCTTGCCGAGGACGGTCGCATTCGCGTGTTGTACACGGGCAACGTTAAGCTTTCCGATGCAGACGGCACGTACGACTACGTCAACACCGGCCGTCGCGCCGATACCGTGTATGTCGAGAGCGCCGATGGACAGACGTTTAGCCAAAAGCGCGTCGTGCTGGCTTCGGAGGACTATCCCGAGGACCTGACGTGCCACGTGCGTGACCCCAAGGTGTGGCGCGATGAGGCAGGTCGCTATCACATGGTGCTGGGCGCGCGTCGTCGCGTTGACGGGCCGCATATCGAGAGCCGTTTTTGTGCGATGCACGGCGAGGGTGCCGGTCGCGATGTGGGCGAGATCTTGGTGTACGGCTCGGCTGACATGCTTAGTTGGGGGCTCGAGACCCGCGTGTGTACGCCCGAGCGCTTTGGGTTTATGTGGGAGTGTCCGGGATACCTTGAGCTTGAGGCGGATGGCGGCGTACCGGCGAAGTGGCTGTCCTTCTCGCCCCAAGGTCTTGAGGGCGGTCGTTGGGACCGCGGCAATGTGTATGCCGCTGGCTACATGCCTGTATCGGGCGACATTACCGGTGGTGACGGTGCCTATGAGCTGGGCGAGTTCCGCCTGTGGGACGCCGGTTTTGACTTCTATGCTCCGCAGGAGTTTACGTCTGAGGATGGTCGCCACATTTTGATCGGCTGGATGGGCATGCCCGACGAGCCGACCTATGGCAACGCACCCACCGTGGCGTGCGGCTGGCAGCACTGCATGACGGTGCCGCGCGAGCTTACAGCCGGTGCTGGCGGCGTGGTGCTTCAGCAGCCGGCGCGCGAGATCGAGCGACATTATGCCTCGGTGCGTGTGGGGGAGGGCTCGTTGGAGGTTGCCGGCGATACCTGCTTTGACGTTGTTGTTGACGGTGTCGACGGCGCGTTTGCCGCGACCGTTGATGTCGAGCTGAAGCTGGCGTTTATGCCCGCCGAGGGCGAACTGCCTTCGCGCTTTGAGATGCGATTTACCGATGAGGGTCGCGCTTCTGCCGGTTGCGGTCGTACCGTGCGCTGGGAGCCCGTCGACGAGGTGCGCAACGTGCGCATTGTTGGCGATGTCTCGTCGGTCGAGGTGTTTGTGAACGATGGTGCGCTCGTGTTTTCGACGCGCATCTATCCCGAGACTTATGGCTTGTCCGTTGACGCTCCGGGTGCGAGCGTGATCTATCACACGCTCAACATCTAGTCGATTCGTCGCATATCGGCGCTATACTGCAGCCGTTGCCCACGATGCGGGAAACACCCGCATCGTGGGTTTTTGTTTTGAAGGGACGGTACCGTATGGGCGTGCAGCAGCTAGAAGATGCCTGGGCTTTGAAAGCCGGCGCGCGTGAGGCGCGTCTTGTTGCGGCTTCGCATGTGCCGGCGGCGCTGTCGCTGCTGGGTAT
>CAVHBE010000244.1:0-2580 GCA_963634045.1 Methanobrevibacter smithii | reverse complement strand
GCTGGGTCGCGAGTCTCGTGTTCTCCAATATCGTCTACACGCTTACGGTATCGTTTGGAGATATCGGCAAGGCCCTCGCCGTCGTGCTGTTGGTCATGCAGGTCGGCGGTTCGGGCGGTACGTTCCCCATCGAGATGACCGGTCCCGTGTTCCAGGCGATCTACCCGTTCCTGCCGTTTACCCACGGCATCAACGCCATGCACGCCGCCATGGCCGGTGCCTACCATATGGAGTACTGGATTGAGCTGGGTATCTTGGCGAGCTACCTGATTCCGTCGCTGGCCCTGGGCGTGGTCTTCCGCCGCCCAGTCATCAAGGCCAACAACTGGATCATCGAAAAGCTGGAGTCGACCAAATTGATTTAATGCAGCAACGTAAACGCCGTCGGAACATCGAGGTCTTCCAACCCGATGCTTTAGCGTAGTGAATTGCGCGGGCTGCTTAGTTGTTGCTACAGTAGCGGGGTGTGCCGGGGGTCCGGCGCGTCCCGTTTTTATTTGACCATGAGGCGGCACGCAGCCATACGCGTGCGGACACCACGCCCAGTTTGAGTGTGAGGATGTTCCATGGCCCAATACGCTGCCAACGAAATCGAAAACATGCCCGATAGCCCTGTTGCTCGCGAGGACCTGGGCGCGGGCGGCACCTCTCGTGGTGCCGGTGATCGTTCGCCGTTGTTCTGGAAAGTTCTACTGCTTTCGGTGGCGATTGTCTGGGGCTACTCCTTTACGACCATGAAGGGCGCACTCGATACCATTCCGGTGTTCGAGCTGCTCTATATTCGTTTTCTTCCCGCGGCGCTGGTCATGCTTGTTATCTTTCGCAAGCGCATCGCCGCCCACCTTAACGCTCGCAATCTGATTGTCGGTCTGAGCATGGGCGCGCTCATGTGGGCAGCCTATGTCTTGCAGACGGTCGGCCTGGCTCAGACCACGGCGGGTAAGAACGCTTTTTTGACGGGCACCTATTGCATTTTGGTCCCGTTCGTGAGCTATTTCCTAAGCGGCGAAAAGCTCACTCGTTACAACTTGGGTGCCGCATTGCTTTGTCTGGCGGGCATTGGCCTGGTGGCGCTCGATAGCGTCGAGTTCAACATCGGTGATGCCATCACGCTGGGCGGTGCGGTCTTTTTCGCCATCCAGATGGCGGTGACCGCCAAGTACGGTCGCAAAATGGATATCAACGTCATTACGTTTTGGATGTTTGTGGGCAACGGCGTGCTGAGCCTGATCTCGTCGCTGTTGTTCGAGACCCAAGCGCCCGCGTCTGTGTGGACGCCGAGCTTTATCGGCGTGATGGCCTTTCTCTCGGTGGGCTGCACGTGCGTGGCGCTGCTCATTCAAAACGTCGGCTTGGCGCACGTCCCGGCCTCGACGGGCTCATTGCTCCTGTCGATGGAGTCCCCTTCGGGCGTGCTGTTTTCGGTGCTGCTGATGGGGGAGGCGCTCACCTCGCGTCTGCTCGCCGGCTTCGTCCTCATCTTCTTGTCGATCATCTTAAGCGAGACGCATTTCGATTTTTTGCGCCGAAATAATTGCGCGCAATTGTAAACAACTTGTTGCGCCGTCCTCCTGGGGCGGCGTTTTTTTATATAACGCCCTTACAGTTATGCCTTGCACTTTAGACCATCAAAGTGTTTTCTGCACAAATAATACTGGAGGGCATCTATGGCACCAGCTCTGTCCGATTTTCAACCGCAACCAGCGCCCAAAGCCACCCCGGCCGCGCAAGCCGCTATCGGTGACGGTCTTGTTGCCGAGGCTCAAGCTTTTGCAGACAAGCTTGCTGCGTGGCGCCACGACCTGCACCAGACGCCCGAGTTGGGTAATCGCCTTCCGCAAACCTCTGCGTATATTCAGGCACGTTTGACCGAGATGGGCATCCCGTTTGCCACGCTCGTCGACGGCTCCTGTGTTGTGGGCCTTATCGGTGCCGGTGCGGCCGTGGCGGCCCAGGGCAACGGTACGTGCACGGACGATCAGGCCGGTACGGTCATCATGCTGCGCGGTGACATGGATGCCCTTCCCGTCGCGGAAGAGTCGGGCGAGCCTTTCGCCTCTGTCAACGGCTGCATGCATGCTTGCGGTCACGATATGCATGCGACGGCCCTGCTTGGTGCCGCTCGCCTGCTCAAGGCTCACGAGACCGAGCTTGTCGATGCCAATGCCACGGTTAAGCTGCTGTTTCAGCCGGGCGAGGAAACCTTTGAGGGCGCCCGCGCTGCCATTGCCGATGGCCTTCTGCAGAACCCGCGTCCCCAGGCGGCTTTCGCCATGCACGTTAACAGCCAATCGCCGCTCGGCCTGGTGCTCTATGGGAGCCCGGCGCTTTCGGGCGTGTACGGTTTCCGCATTACGCTGCAGGGCAAGGGCGGCCATGGCTCGAGCCCCGAGATCTGCATCGACCCCATCACGGCCGGCGTCCATGTGCACCTGGCACTCCAGGAGCTCATCTCCCGCGAGGTGCCGGCGGCCAAGGAGGTCGCACTCACCGTGGGTAAGTTTGCCGGCGGACAGGCGGCAAACGTCATTCCCGACACCTGCGTGCTCGAAGGAACGCTGCGCGGCTTTGACGTCGAGC
>CAVHBE010000243.1:1661-2616 GCA_963634045.1 Methanobrevibacter smithii | reverse complement strand
CGTTGAGGCCCACAAACTAACCACTCGCCTAATATACCTTTTTTTTGACTTGAATTTCACGAGAATGCTCGAAATTGAAAATCAAATTTTCGTTAAAACGTTTTAAAGAATAAAATAGCAGTTAAATCCGTATATACGTCGATACTTTAAACTACTTGTTTGCTTCAATGAGCTTTTCAAGCCGTAAAACACGATGGTAGAGGGCTGACTTCGACAAGGGAGGGTCAGCCATCTCCCCCAAATCACGCAGCGACAGATCGGGATAGCGCTCGCGCAGGTCGCAAAAGACCGCCAAGGCATCCGGAAGCGCATCGCGAAGGCCACGCTGCTCGAGCTCATCGATAAGCGCAAGCTGATGTTGGGCAGCACCGGCGCTTCTGGTCTGGTTGGCGAGCTCGGCGTTCACGCGACGGTTCACATCGTTCTTAACCAACTTGACCGCGCGCGCCTCCTCAATCTCGGCAACGCTGCGCTTGGCACCAATCAGCTTTAAAAGATGCTCGATTTCCTCGGCGCTCTTAATGTACACAGCATATGACCCCCGCCGTGCATTAACACGCGCATGGACCCCAATCTGCTCCAACAGATCGCAAAGCCCCTTGGCATATTGCTCGCCCTGTACCGCAATTTCCAAATGAAAATCGCCGCGTGGATCGGCCACGAAGCCGCCCGCGATGAGTGCGCCGCGGATATAGGCAAGTCTACAGCAAGAACGCGCAACGATATGTCGGGGCACGCCGGCGACAAGTCCTCCCCTACGGTCGAGGATACCCAGCAGCACCAGAGCCTTATCCAAATCGGGCTGATCGGGCAAGGTGATGAGATAGTTTCGAACCTTATGCAAGACAGATTTGCGGACGGTGAACTCCGTTTTGAGCTTAAGGATACGATGCGTCAGCGTGATCATCGTGCGCGCGACGGCTCCCGTCTCAGTCGCAACTGTCAAACGATACCG
>CAVHBE010000243.1:444-1651 GCA_963634045.1 Methanobrevibacter smithii | reverse complement strand
GCCCAGAGCCAGTAAGCGAGAGCGTACCACTCACGCGCGTGAGGGCGGCAAGCGTCGACAAGTCGCAGTATTCACATTCGGGTTCGCAGCGCGCAAGCTCGTCGCGCACCTCAGCGGTAAACGACATGCGGGCCTATGCCTTCGTGTTGGCGCGCGACAGGTCGCGGTGGGAGATGCTCACGTGGTACTGAGCGCCTTCCAGGTAACGGGCCGTGGCCTCGGCAATGGCAACGCTGCGATGCTGGCCGCCCGTGCAGCCGATGGCGATAGAAAGCTGCGGCTTGCCCTCTGCGATATAGCCCGGCATCACCGTATCGAGCAGCTGTGTCCAAGCCTTCCAAAACTCCTGCGTCTTGGGATGGTCAAGAACAAAATCGGAGACCTTCTTATCGAGACCGGTCATCGTGCGCATCTCGGGATCGTAGAACGGATTGGGCAGGAAGCGGACGTCGATCATAATGTCCGCCTCGACGGGCATGCCGTGCTTAAAGCCAAACGAGAACACGTGGACGTCCATGAGCTGCTGGTCGGACAGCTCGGAAAATGCCATGCGTAGCTTGTTGCGCAGCGCAGAGGTGCGCAGACGGCTCGTGTCGATAATCATATCGGCTCGATCGCGCACGCCCTGTAGCTGAAGGCGCTCGCGCTGAATGGCATCGGCCGTCGTCTCCCCCGGCTTAGCAATGGGATGACGGCGGCGATTTTCGCTGTAGCGACGAATCAGCACCTCATCAGAAGCCTCCAGGAACACGATGTCGCAGCTCATCTCGCGCTCTTCGAGCGCGGCGACCGCATCGAGCAACTCGTCAAACAGTCCCCGACTACGCAAATCGCAGGTGACGGCGAGATGCCTACCCACACCCGTATTGATGCCGACGAGTTCGGCAAGCTGGGCGATGAGACGCGGAGGCAGGTTATCGATGCAAAAATAGCCCATGTCCTCAAACACGTGCATGGCCTGTGTGCGGCCCGATCCGGACATTCCGGTGATGATGACGATATCGGGGATGCGCTCCGAGCGCTCCGCCGCATCCATGGCATCTCCCTTTTGCATGTGCTGCCTCCCATAAAACAAGCGCGGGACCCAGCAACCCGGATCCCGCGCGGTCAATTGCCTTTATTGAGTATACCGCCCCGAGCGGATACGAGGCCTGTCTTACGCCTCAAGCGCAGCCTTGAACCAACTCGTAATACTCGTGGGTGCGTG
>CAVHBE010000243.1:0-434 GCA_963634045.1 Methanobrevibacter smithii | reverse complement strand
CGGCCATGGTGCAGTCGATGGCGGCGACACCGTGAGAAAGCGTGGTGGATACCAGGTCGAAGCCCATATCAACCGCACGGCGAATGTCCTCGATGGTGGCACAATCCGCCATCAGGAGCACACCCTCCTCGTGCAGCGGGCGGAAGGTATCCTCGACCGTCTTGCCATCGGGGCGCGGACGATCGGTGGCGTCGATCGCCACGATATCGGCACCGGCAGCAACGCAGGCGCGGGCGTGACGCAGCGTCGGTGTAATATAGACGCCCTCGTGTCCATCCTTCCACAGGCCGATAACAGGAACCTCACAGCGACCCTTAATGGCGGCAATGTCGGCAAGGCCCTGGCAGCGAATGGCGGCGGCGCCGCCGAGTTCGCAAGCGCGAGACATTTGAGCCATGGTCTCGGGCGTACGAAGCGGCTCGCCCATATAGGCC
>CAVHBE010000242.1:328-2723 GCA_963634045.1 Methanobrevibacter smithii | reverse complement strand
ACGTTGCAGGCCAGATGTGGAGCCAAGCTGCGATTCCACCACAATATGGGCGGCTTCCCAAATGAGAGGATCATCGTCTTGCGGCTCGGCGACTCCGGTGCGGACAATGCCGCCGCCACCCGCCATGGACATGGAAGCGGGCGCCACGGCAGACAGGATCTCCTCGTGGTAATCGGGCTCGCTCTGCGACTTGACGAACTCGACAATCTCGTTGATTTCGTCGTCCGAGACAAAGCAGCCTTGGATACGGCGAGGCTTGCCCCAGTCGACCTTGGAGAACAGCATGTCGCCCAAACCGGTGAGCTTTTCGGCACCCATCTGGTCGATGATGACGCGCGAGTCGATGCCCGTGGCGACGTTAAAGGCGATGCGGTTGGTAATGTTGGCCTTGATGAGGCCCGTCACCACGTTGGAACTGGGGCGCTGCGTGGCCACGATAAGGTGGATACCGGCGGCACGGCCCAGCTGGGCGATACGCACAATCGACGCCTCGACATCCTTACCGGCGACCATCATCAGGTCCGAAAGCTCGTCAATGATGATGACCAGGTAGGGCATCTTTTGCGGCGGGTTGTCGTAATGCTCAAACTCGCCGGCGGCCTGCTTTTCGTTATAGGTCGAAATCTTACGAACGTTAAGGCGCTCGAAGACCTTCAGGCGACGCTCCATCTCGGACACGGCCCATTGCAGAGCGCTCGCGGCCTGCTTGGGCTCGGTCACTACAGGCACGTAAAGATGCGGCAGACCGTTATAGCCCGCAAGCTCGACGCGCTTGGGATCGACCATGATCAGGCGAACGTCCTCGGGAAGGGCGCGCATGAGCAGAGTCGTGATGATGGAGTTGATCATGACCGACTTACCGGAACCCGTGGTACCGGCGATCAGCAGGTGGGGCATCTTGGCAAGGTCGGCGACGACCGGCGTGCCCTCGGCATCGCGCCCGATTGCGAGCTCAAGCGGACCGCCCTTCACATAGGGCAGCACGTCGCCCAGGTTGACGTTCTGGCGCTTGCGATTGGGGATCTCGATGCCCACGAGCGAGGTGCCGGGGATCGGGGCAAAGATACGCACCGACTGGGCAGCGAGCGAAAGCGCGATATCGTCCTCGAGGCTCGAGATCTTGCTCACGCGCTCGCCCTCGCCAGGTTGCAGCTTAAAGGTCGTCACCGTGGGGCCGGCGATCCAGCCGACCACGCGGGCACTGCGGCCAAACTCAAGCAACGTGGACTGAAGCGACTCGGCAGTCTGTTCCAGCTCCTTGTCAGAAGACGCGGAGGACGCCGACTGCGGGTTGGCATGCAGGATTTCGAGTGGCGGAAGCTTAAGGCCATCCTCTTCTTCGCCCTCGTTATCCGCGGGGGCATTGACCGCTCCCCCATCGCTAGAAGTAGGAGCCTCGGCAGCGCCCGCGACAGCCGTATCGGCAACCTTGGGATGCTTCAAGAAGTCGGGAATCTGCGGAGCTGCCGAGACAGGATTCACGGCAAACGGCGGCTCGGACTCGTCAATCTTATCGGGGTCGTCTTCCATCGAAAGCTGGCCGGTTACCTGGTCGCGCTTTGCATGACGACGCGGCAGCAAAGTTGTCTTTGCGGTCTCAATCGGAGCCTCGTCGTCCCCGTCATCGCCCTCGGTAAGCTCAATCTCGCTATCGGACCAGGACGGGTCGGGCTCGCTCGTATTGAGCTTAGGCGCAGCCTTGCCCTTCTTGGCATGGCGACGCGGCAGCAGCGTCGTCTTAGCGCGCTCGGCCTCCACGGCATCGGATACGTCGACAAACGGATTCTCGTCCTCGTCGTCATCGTCCAAAACCGGGTCCACATCGTTGCCCATAACCGTGGTCACGGCAGCATCGGAGCCCTTTTGACGAAGAATGCTCAAGTGCGGACGGGCAACGCCGGGCACCGACAGGGCTTCGTCGTCACCCCACGGGCTCGCGTTGACGTCGGAACGACGGCGCTCGGCAAAATCGGCCGCACGGTCGCGAGCAGAGCGCAGCACGCCGCCCACCGAAAAGCCGATGATGACAAAACCAACGACGGCCAGACCCAACAGGACCACCATCGCGATAGGCTTACCCAGTGCATTCTGCAGCGCACTCGCAATAAACGCACCGATGTAGCCACCCGAGGCGGACAGATTTTGCGGCGTAAACATAAGGTCACACGAGTCGCTCGTACCCGGCACCATCAGCGAAAGAATGGAGACGACGGCGATAAAGACCACGGCTCCGCCCGCGACCGAGCGAATGTTGAGCGGCGAGTCCTCACCTAAAAAGAGCGTGGCGGCAAACAGCAAAATGACGATCGGCAGCACGTAGGCGCCCAGACCAAAGCCCAGGTGGTAGAAACCGGCAACCGCAGCCGTAACGGGTGCTGTTGCCGGAGAAATCACG
>CAVHBE010000242.1:0-318 GCA_963634045.1 Methanobrevibacter smithii | reverse complement strand
GAAGGACGCAATCGCCAAAACGGCGATGACCACGCCGGCAATATCGCGGTTGGCCGAGGGCTCGACCAGGGGCTCAAAATCGTCGAAGTCCGCCTCGTGGCCCTTATTGGCACGCAGATGGGAACCGGCACCCTTAGCAGATGCCGGTTGGTTGTTGGCTTTATTGCCTTTGGCGTTTTGTGCAGATCCGCGCGCCAAACTAAACCTCCATGACGACCGGGATGATCATCGGACGGGTGCGCGTACGGCTCCAAATGAAGTTGGAGAGCGAATCGCGCACGGCCTTGCGAATGGCATCGGAACCGCTGCTCGTAAAGC
>CAVHBE010000241.1:0-2742 GCA_963634045.1 Methanobrevibacter smithii | reverse complement strand
GTATCCGCTGGGCCTTATACTGAGTTTCCGGTGAACGGTATCAAGCGTCTGGTAAACGGTAATTTATTTATCAGAAATGAATAGGACAAACTTTTTTCTGAATAAAAATGAAAATGGTTGAGACGCGGTGTGAACCGCTAATTCTATTCATAGTTTTATTGGAAATATGCAATTTGAGGATGGTTTAACAAAGTTTAGTTCCATTTGATTTTAGGATTAAAACGCGTTTAAGCACGTAAATACCCTTTATTAAGATGAAGTGTGCCATGCGTGAAGTATATGTGTATGCCGTTCACCCCCTATAAAAAACCGTTCGGGGGCAAGGTGGAAGTATGAGCTGATTTTGGATATAAATATGTCGTCAGCAATAACGCCTCACACGGAGGGGCGCTAACGAATCGGCCCTGACAAGGGCCCGAAAGAAAGGTAGGAGGCCATGACGAAAGGTCTGCACGTGCCTTCCGAGATCGGCAAGCTCAGGAAGGTCTGCCTGCACCGTCCCGGCGACGAGCTCCTCAACCTGCCGCCCGACGAGCTCGAGCGACTCCTGTTCGACGACGTCCCGTTCCTGGAGGTCGCGCAGCAGGAGCACGACACCTTCGCCCAGATCCTGAGGGACCAGGGCGTGGAGGTCCTCTATCTCGAGAACCTCGTCGCCGAGGTGTTCGACCAGGTCCCCGGCGCCCGCGCCGAGTTCACCGACCAGTACATCGCCGAGGCCGGCATCCGCGGCCAGCACATGCCGCAGATCGTCCGCGAGAAGCTGGACTCCATCGAGGACAACCTCGAGTTCGTCAAGAAGACCATGGCCGGCATGACCAAGTCCGAGATCGACATGCCCCTCACGGCGTCCACGACCCTCGACTCCCTGGTCAACTCCGAGTCCGAGTCCGACCTGATCATCGACCCGATGCCCAACCTCTACTTCACCCGCGACCCGTTCGCGGTCATCGGCGAGGGCGTCAACCTCAACCGCATGTACTCGGTCACCCGCAACCGCGAGACCCTGTACGGCAAGTACATCTTCAAGTACCACCCCGACTACAAGGACGTCTCGCTGTACTTCCGCCGCGACTGCCAGTTCCACACCGAGGGCGGCGACGTGCTGAACATCAACGAGAAGACCCTCGCCGTCGGCATCTCCCAGCGCACCCAGGCCGCCGCGATCGACGTCATGGCCCAGAACATCTTCTGGAACTCCGACTCCAAGGTCGAGCGCATCCTGGCCTTCGATATCCCGGTCTCGCGCGCCTTCATGCACCTCGACACGGTCTTCACCCAGATCGACGTCGATAAGTTCACGATCCACCCCGCCATCATGGGCACCCTGCGCGTCTACGAGCTGACCGCCGGCAAGAACCCGGGCGACGTGAACATCCGCCTGATCGAGGACACCCTCGAGCACGTCCTGGAGGACGCCACCGGCGTCGACCAGGTCAAGCTGATCCCCTGCGGCGGCGGCGACCCGATCGCGGCCTCCCGCGAGCAGTGGAACGACGGCTCCAACACCCTGTGCGTCGAGCCCGGCAAGATCTGCGTCTACGCCCGCAACACCGTCACCAACGACGTGCTGTACAAGGAGGGCCTGGACCTTCTCGTCGTGCCCTCCGCCGAGCTCTCCCGCGGCCGCGGCGGCCCGCGCTGCATGAGCATGCCCTTCTGGCGCGAGGACCTCTAAGGTCTTCAAGGACCCGTACAGGTCATAATACATACATCTAGCTGCCATTAGATGTCTCCCATTGGGGCGGTGCGGGTTTTCGCACCGCCCCAATCTTGTATGAGGAACGTCAACACGACTGGATGACTGCTTTTGTAAGGAGCTTGGCCATGGACATCAAGACGATTGGCGTTGAGGAATGGCTCAACGTTTGGGAGAAGAGCGCCACGTGGGACATCGCCCAGTCGACGATCTCGTCGCTCACCATGGGCGAGCTGCGCGCGCTCGATGAACAGGACGGCGCCACGTTCTACGAGCGCCTGGACCGCGAGAAGATGAACTACGGCTGGATCGAGGGCTCGCCGGAGTTTAAGGCCGAGGTTGCCAAGCTGTATCGTCGGGAGGTCAATCCCGATCACATTCTGCAGACCAATGGCTGCACGGGCGCTAACCTCAACGCCATCATGGCTGTGGTCGAGCCCGGCGACCATGTTATCGCCGAGTGGCCCACCTACGCGCCGCTCTACGAGATTCCGCGCACGCTGGGCGCCGAGGTCGAGTATTGGGAGCTTCGCGAGGAACTCGGCTGGAAGCCCGATATCGAGGAACTCAAGCGCTTGGTGCGTCCCAACACCAAGCTTATCTGCATAAACAACGCATCTAACCCCATCGGTACGGTGCTCGATGCCGATATGCTCGGCCAGATTGCCGAGATCGCCCGCTCGGTGGGCGCCTACGTGCTGTGCGACGAGGTATATCTGCCGCTCGAAAACACTGAGTCCTTTATGTCGATGGTCGACGTGTACGAGAGGGCCATTGTCACCAACTCGTTGTCGAAGACCTATTCGACACCTGCGGCCCGCGTGGGCTGGGTCCTGGCCGACAAAGAGGTGTCCAACCGCATCCGTACCTATCGCGATTACACCATGATCTGCGGCGGCGTGTTCAACGATGCTCTGGCGACCTATGTGCTTGAGCACAAGGATAAGATTCTCGAGCGCAATCGCAAGATCGTGTTTGGCAACCGCGATATCGCGCAGGCTTGGATCGATACGCAGCATCGCGTTTCCTGGACGGCCCCGCAG
>CAVHBE010000240.1:0-2823 GCA_963634045.1 Methanobrevibacter smithii | reverse complement strand
GCCGCGCGGCAAGGAGATATATTGCCAGACCGGAGGGGCGCCGTGGGCGGGAATCTGGGCGTACACATTTCCTACACATCTTGTGATCCGACTAACGTTTGCCAGCCGTCAACTACCGCTCGCCGAGCATCTCTTTATATAAGGCAGTCTCATGGTTAAAGCGGATACGTCCCCCTAGCTAAAGCACAGCCAGCATCGAGCAACTCATCACGTTCTTCCACCGAGAACCCCTCGGCGTAGACGCGCACCACTGGTTCGGTCCCGCTAGGACGGACCAGCAGCCACGTGTCATCCTCGAATGACAGACGCAAGCCGTCCATATGACTAACGTTTTGCGGCACCTTGCCACAAATCGACTTGGGGTTTACGCCCGGCAGCAGGGTTCGTAACGTTTCGGCATCTTCGGCCTCAAGGCGCAAATCGCGTCGACCGTAACTCGTCTTACCAAAACTGTCCTCGAGTTGGTCGACCAGAACGCCCAAAGGCGCGTCCGTCTTTGCCATAAGCTCACACAGAATCAGACAGGCGAGGATTCCATCGCGCTCGGGCATATGCGCGGCGATGCCGATACCACCGGCTTCTTCGCCGCCTATGAGGACGCCGCCCTTCTTCATCTCCGCCGCTATATATTTGAAACCGACTGGTTTGACGGTCACGCGGCAGCCAAGCGCCTCGGCAATGCGACGTACGAGCGTCGAGCATGAAAGATTGACGACGACGCGCCCCTCCAAATTACGAAATTGAACCAAGTCGCCCAAAACGAGCGCCATGATCTGATGCGGATGTATATATCTGCCGCGCTCGTCAACCGCGCCGATACGGTCGGCGTCGCCGTCGGTCACCAGGCCAGCGCAAGCTCCGTCCTCGACAACCGTGCGCTCGCAAGCGTCCACCCAAGGCTCAACGGGGTCGGGGCAGATATCTTCTTGGTCAGACGCCTGCCCGGCGTGAATCTCGTGCACCTCAACGCCAAGCTCGCGCAGCAAGTCGGCTAGATAGCCCTGGGCTGCGCCGCCCATGGGATCGACAACCACGCGCAGGTGCGCGGCGCGGATGGCTTCGGCATCGACAAACGATGCCACCGCCTGCATATAGTCAGGAATGATATCCGCGGTGCGATATTGCCCCTCGATCCCCATTGGCTCGGGAGCCATAGTCTCTTCGAGCTCTTCGATGACATCCTGGTTGGCGGTCGAGCCGTCACCCATGCGAATCTTGAGGCACAGATAGCCCTGCGGATGATGGGACCCCGTCACCATGAGCGCGCCGCACGCTTCACCGTCATAAGCCGCCGCCCACGTAAGGGCAGGGGTCGGGACAGGTCGCGAAGCGAGCACGGCGTCTAGCCCGTGCGCTGCTAGCACACCCGCCGCAAGCTCAGCGAACTCGCGCGCCAGGGGCCGGGTGTCGAACCCTATATATACCGTTTTGCCCGGATTGGTCTTTTGCCACAACTCGCCGACGGCATCGGCGATACGGGCAACGTTATCGGCAGTGAAGTCCTCATCGACGCGAGCGCGCCAACCGTCAGTTCCAAAATGAATTATCGCGCACACGCGCAGACACCTCACAGTGTTTGGATCATGGTACGCATGGGGTATACCCGCAACATGCACTCGGCAACCTGCCGGCACCAGCATTCACCATTTGGGCAAATGCTGCCGAGGACATGCAAGCAATAAAAAAACCGCCCCGTATGGAGCGGTTTTGCCCTTTATATATCGAGCGCCTCGGTCATCGCGGCCGTAGTGATTGCCGTGGTTCCACAGCAACTGCCCACCATTGCGGCACCGGCATGTCTCCATTCGATGCATGCGCGCGCGAAAGCTTCGGGGTTCTCGTGCCATACGGGGCCATCCTGAGTCTGGACCGGATCGCCTACGTTGGGACGCACCGTGACGGGAGTAGTCGCCGATGTAACCATCCTGGGCACCGCCGCGTTCGCGGCCGCAAGCGAACAGCAATTAACACCAACCGAGTTTGCGCCGTGTTTTTCGGCGTACAAAACGGCTGCCTCGATGTTGAGGCCATCGCCCAACAGGTCGCCTTTATCGTCAACGACAAAACTCACCAGAACAGGCATGCCATCGGCGGCATCTCGGGCGCCGGCAAGCATGGGCTGCAAATTACGGATAGACGTCACCGTCTCGATCAGCAGACCGTCAACGCCGGCATTGAGCAAGGCGTGCGCCTGTTCGCGCGCAATGCCTCGGATTTCACGATACTCGGCAGAGTCCTCGGCAAACCACTCAATACCGATCGGGCCCATCGAGCCTAGCAGCAGCTGAGGGTGCGCCTGGCGGGCATCGTCGACGGCCCCGCGATTGACCTCCGCCACGGACGGCGCAATCTGGTCGTGCTTGAGGGCATAGCTCGATGCCTGAAAGGTGTTGGTAATGAGCACCTGTGCGCCGGCGGCGACATACAAGCGATGGATACGAGAAACGGTCTGCGGCTCTGCCAGATTCCAAAACGCCGGTGGAATGTCGGCGGCATCGTACTCACTCAACAGAACACTGCCCATGGGACCCTGCGCCAACAAGGTCTCGCTCGACAAGCGGCGCGTAAGTTCCTCGGCACCAAACCGGTTGTAATAACTCGTATCCATATATATCCCGCTATTCCTCGACGCTGATTCCCTGCTTTTCGAGATAGGCGAGCCAGCGGTTCATCGTGTCCTCGGAAAGCGCATGCTCCATCATGCAGGCCTCGGAATCGGCTCGCTCAAATTCGACACCGAGCTCCTGAACCAAAAACGTGCGGATGAGGCGATGACGGTACCAGATAGCCGTGCCAACCTCGCGGCCGCGATCGGTCAGGACT
>CAVHBE010000239.1:0-2908 GCA_963634045.1 Methanobrevibacter smithii | reverse complement strand
CTCTTGGGCAAGTTGTCACCTCGAGCGCGAGACCCAAACAGCACGACCTTCTCGGCGTCACATTCCCGAGCAAAAACTTCGATTTGCTTGTACACCTTGTCGAGAGATGCCATTTGCACCCCTACAGCTTAATGTCAAAGTTGATCTCGGGAACGGTGGCCAGGTCGGCCAACGTCACGCCGTCGACGTACTTTTCGATCACGTCGTCCAGACCACGCCAGAACTTGACGGTCGAGCAAAGATCGCTGCGGGTGCAGCTGTTGTCGATGCCGTCGCACGCCACCGGAGCCGTGCTGCCCTCGACGGCACGCAAGATATCGCCGGCGCGCACCTCAGCCGGGTCCTTGGCCATCATGTAGCCGCCGCCCTTGCCGCGCACGCTCTTAAGCAGGCCAGCCTTCATAAGCGGACGCACCAGCTGCTCCAAATACTTTTGCGAGATATGCTCGCGGTCGGCGACCTCGCGCAGGGCAATCTTGCCCTCGGCGTCGCCAAGCGCTGCGATATAGATCATCAATCGGAGGGCATAGCGGCCCTTGGAAGAAATGAGCATACCTACCCTTCCATAACGCTGGGGACATACATAACCGATGAATTTGTCCCACATCTAGAAAAGTCGAGTGGATTAGTCGGGTTTTCCCTTGACTAACGCCGAACCCATAGTAACTTTATTCCGAGAAGATTCCTAGGGTTTAGTACACCTATGAGTACACCATATACAGAGAGGAACAGCATGAGCGCAAATCCGCTGCTTTCCATCGAAGGTCTGACCGCCTCCGTGGACGAGAAGACCATCCTCCACAACGTCAACCTCAACGTCGCCGCCGGCGAGACCCACGTGCTGATGGGACCCAACGGCGCCGGCAAGTCTACCCTTGGCCACCTGGTCATGGGCGACCCCGTCTATACCGTCAACGACGGCCGCATCGTCTTTGACGGCCAGGACATCACCGAGCTCACCACCGACAAGCGCTCCCGCGCCGGCCTGTTCCTGAGCTTCCAGGCCCCGGTCGAGATCCCGGGCGTGCCGCTATCGAGCTTTTTGCGTGCCAGCATCGCCGGCCGCCCCGGCCTGGAGATGAAGGGCAAGGAGTTCCGCCGTCGCGTCAAGGAGCTCGCGGCCGAGCTCAACATGGACACCGCCTACCTCAACCGAGAGCTGGGCGTGGGCTTCTCGGGCGGCGAGAAGAAGAAGGTCGAGATGCTCCAGCTTCTGCTGCTGCAGCCCAAGCTCGCCATCCTGGACGAGACTGGCTCGGGCCTGGACGTCGACGCCCTCTCCACCGTCAGCCATGGCATGGACGCCTACCGCAAGAGCTGCAACGGCTCCATGCTCATTATCACGCACAACACGCGCATCCTGGAGCACCTGGATGTCGACCGCGTCCACGTTATGGTGAAGGGCCACATCGTGCGCGAGGATGACGCCTCGCTGATCCCTTGGATCGACAAGAACGGCTTTGAGACCTTCGAGCGCGAGGCCGCCGATCAGCGCGCCCAGGCCGAGGCCGCCGCTGCCGAGCAGCAGGCGTAAAGGGGCGACGCAATGACCAAGAACCGCACCGAGGTCGCGGACATCGACCGCAGCCTCTACGACTTCACCTATGGCGAGGAGGGATTCGAGCGCCTCGACGCCGGCATCACGCCCGACATCGTGCGCGAGATCAGCGCCAAGAAGGACGAGCCGCAGTGGATGCTCGATCTGCGCTTAAAGTCCCTCGAGATTTTCAATCGTTTTCCCGACCCGACGTGGGGCCCCTCCATCGAGGGCCTGGACATGGACAACATCGTCACCTACGTCAAGCCCAACACCGATCAAAAGCACGACTGGGAGTCGGTGCCTGACGACATCAAGAACACCTTTGAGCGCCTGGGTATCCCCGATGCCGAGCGCAGCTACCTGGCGGGCGTCGGCGCGCAGTACGACTCCGAGCTCGTCTACCACAACATGCAGGACACCGCGTCCAAGATGGGCATCGTCTACTCCGGCATCGAAGAGGCCCTGCACGACCCGCAGTGGGAGCCGCTCATCCGCGAGAAGTTTATGACGCTCATCCCGCCCACCGACCACAAGTTTGCGGCCTTGCACGGTGCCGTGTGGTCGGGCGGCTCGTTTGTCTACGTGCCCAAGGGCACCAAGCTCGACTTCCCGCTGCAGAGCTACTTCCGCCTCAACGCCAAGGGCGCCGGTCAGTTTGAGCACACGCTCATCATCGTCGAGGACGATGCCGACCTGCACTTTATCGAGGGCTGTTCCGCGCCCAAGTACAACGTGGCCAACCTCCACGCCGGCGCCGTCGAGCTCTTTGTGGGCAAGCGCGCGCACCTGCGCTACTCGACCATCGAGAACTGGTCCAAGAACATGTACAACCTCAACACCAAGCGTGCGCGCGTGGACGAGGATGGCGACATCGAGTGGATCAGCGGCTCCTTCGGCAGCCACGTGGGCTACCTCTACCCCATGAGCGTGCTCAACGGCCGTCGCGCCCGCTCGAGCTTTACCGGCATCACCTTTGCCGGCGCCGGGCAGAACCTCGACACCGGCTGCAAGGTCGTGCTCAACGCGCCCGAGACCTCGGCAACCGTCGAGACCAAGGGCATCTCCAAGAGTGGCGGCATTCAGACCTTCCGCAGCTCTATTGTGGCGACACCCAAGGCCGAGGGCTCCAAGGCAACCGTGAGCTGCCAGTCGCTGATGCTCGACGACCAAAGCCGCTCCGACACTATTCCGGCCATGGACATCCGCGCCAAGAACGTCGACATCGGCCACGAGGCCACCATCGGCCGCATCGGCGACGACAAGGTGTTCTACCTGATGAGCCGCGGTATCTCGGAGGAAGAGGCCCGTACCATGATCGTCAACGGCTTTGCCAACCCGGTCTCCAAGGAGCTGCCGCTGGAGTACGCC
>CAVHBE010000238.1:0-2947 GCA_963634045.1 Methanobrevibacter smithii | reverse complement strand
CTCTACAACGACGGCGCCGACTACATCTTCATGGATAACGAGTCCTACGAGCAGGTTCCCGTTCCCGAGGATATGGTGGGCGAGAACGCCAAGTGGCTGCGCGAGAACGACACCTGCCAGTTGCTCTTCGCCGATGACGAGCTCATGGGCGTGACCCCGCCGATGTTCATCGAGACCACTATCGTCCAAACCGACCCGGGCTTTAAGGGCGACACCGTCCAGGGTTCCACCAAGCCGGCAACCATCGACACCGGCGCCGTCATCCAGGTCCCCATGTACCTCAACGAGGGCGAGGTCATCAAGGTTGACACCCGCGACGGCAAATTCGTCTCCCGCGTCTAGCAACCAACTCTTCTAGGAGGACTCATGCCCCAGGAAATCAAGATTGACGGCATCGGCATTTCGCCCGATGTTCTGACCGCCATCGTCTCGCGCGCCGTCACGGATGTCGAGGGCATCGCCTCCGTGGGCGTCAAGGACCTTGCCACCAACCTTGTCTCCATGATGCTTTCGTCCAAGGCCCCGGCTTCCGAGCCGGCGGTCGAGGCCGAGGTCATCGGCGACAAGCTTGCGCTTACCGTGCGCGTCGTGGTGTTCTTTGGCTATCCGTTCAAGAAACTTGCCGAGGCTGTCCGCGCCGCCGTGGTCGCCGCCATCGACGCCCAGGTTGGCGTCGAGGTCGAGCGGGTTGACGTTTGCATCGACGGTCTCGTTTTCCCCAAGGAGTAACCTTTGAGCCTTAAGGTTTATCGCGGGCGTACGCTTGCCCGCAGTCAGGCGCTTCAGCTGCTGTTCCAGGCCGAGGCCACGGACAGCCCGCTCGAGCGCGTCCTCGAGGGGGATTTCCTGATCTCGAAGGGTCCCCTCGACCCCTACGCGCTGGAGCTGTGCCGCGGTGCCTACGAGCACATCGACCGTATCGACTGCGCCCTTCGCTCCGTCGCCAAGAACTGGGATCTTATGCGTATGCCCGGTGCCGACCGCAATCTGCTGCGCATCGCCGTCTATGAGATGCGCTTCCTCACCGACGAGGAGGTCTCGGACGCCATCGTGATCAACGAGGCAGTCGAGCTTGCCAAGGCCTATGGCACCGATCAGTCCGCGTCATTTGTCAACGGCGTGCTGGGCAAGATCGCTCGTAGCGAGGAGCTGCCGGGCGAGGGCCTCTATCAGGAGCTGCTGGCCGAGGACCGTGCCCGCGAGGAGGCCCAGTCTGCCGAGGCTGCCGCCAAGGTTGCCGCCGCTCAGGCTGCGGCCGGCGTTCTCGACGAGGATGCCGAGGTCGCCGAGGCCGAGACCGGTACCGTCGAGGAGTAGCCATGCCAGAGGGTTCCGTCCGCAACTTCGACGAGATCTCGGACCGCTTGGACCAGATTATCGCGACCGTTCGCTCCAAGGATACGTCCCTGGAGCGTTCGCTCGATCTGTTTGACGAGGCGATTGAGTTGGGCTCCCGTGCGGTCGATATGGTCGATAAGTTTGAGTTGACGCCTCGTGAGGCCGATAAGCTCGAGCAGGAATACGATGAGGATGCGGCAAACGAATCCATGGATAGCCAGGCCGCGTCTCCGGATACGAATGGTTGATGGCATTCATGAAACGTGTGCGTCTCGATGACGAACTGATTTCACAGGGCATCTGCGCCGGTCGCGCGGATGCCCTTCGCACTCTTATGGCCGGCTTGGTCTCGAGTGACGGCGAGCGATTGACCTCGCCGGGCCTTAAGGTGACGCCGGGCCTGCCGTTGCACGTGAAGGGTCGTATTCCCTACGTTGGGCGCGGCGGGCTCAAGCTCGAGGGCGCGCTCGATGCGTTTTGTATCGATCCCACGGGCCTTGCCTGCCTCGATGTGGGATGCTCCACGGGCGGCTTTACCGATTGCCTGCTCAAGCGCGGCGCCGCCACAGTCGTTTCGGTCGATGTGGGTCGCGCTCAGTTTGATTGGTCGCTTCGCCAAGACGAGCGCGTGACGCTCCACGAGCGCACCAACGTGACGCAGTTGCCCGAGCTCGGCTGCGGCGGCGCTATCGACCTGGCCGTGTGCGATGTGTCGTTTACGAGTATCGCGAACGTCATCGACGCCGTGCTGGCGTGCCTGAAGCCTTCGGGTTCGTTTTGCACGCTGGTAAAGCCGCAGTTTGAGGCGCCGGCTGCGCTGGTGGGCGAGGGCGGCATCGTGACCGACCCTGCCGTCCGCCGCGATACGCTCGTGGCGGCGATTGAACTCTTTGCTGCCAAGGGCCTGTTCCCGTTCGACGTGTGCGTATCGCCTATCCATGGTGCCAAGGGCAACGTCGAGTTTTTCCTGTACGGCACGAGGTTTGCCCCCGGGGAGCGCGCCGACGATGAGCTGCAATCCCAGGTATCGGTTTTGAGCGAGAAAGCTGCAACGCTATGAAGGTCTTTCTGGTTCCCAATTACTACAAGCAAGAGGCAGTCGAGAGCGGCCTGATGCTCGAGCTTTGGCTTTCGCGCCAGGGCTACGAGGTTGCATGGGCTGCCGACCAGCGTTCCAAGATCCAGAGCACGCCCGATGTTGACGATGCCGACCTGGTCATTACGCTCGGCGGCGACGGTACGTTGCTGCGTGCCGCCCGCATCCTTAACTATCGTGAGATTCCCATTTTGGGTCTTTCCTATGGCCACTTGGGCTTTTTGACGGCCGC
Source organism: Methanobrevibacter smithii (assembly GCA_963634045.1). GTDB lineage: Bacteria > Actinomycetota > Coriobacteriia > Coriobacteriales > Coriobacteriaceae > Collinsella. Next base: position 281 of record CAVHBE010000238.1, on the reverse strand, counting down.
GAGCCCCGAGGAGCGCGACATTTTGCAGGTTGTGAGCGATGCCCTGTCCGGTGAGCTCCACGTGAGCCGTCGCGCTACGATCGCCGCAGACATCATTTCCGTGCGCGAGGACGGTACGAAAGATGTCGTGCGTTCGTTCGCCCTCAACGATATGGCGCTTACGCGCGGGCCCCTGTCCGATATGGTCGAGTTTGACATCACGGTGTCCGGCCATCATATCGATCGCCTGCGCGGTGACGGCGTTGTTGTGTCCACGGCGACCGGCTCTACGGGCTATGCGC
>CAVHBE010000237.1:0-2951 GCA_963634045.1 Methanobrevibacter smithii | reverse complement strand
CGGCGACGCGCTGGCGCCGGCAGCCGCAACAGGCGACGCCGGCACCGCAGGCGGCGACCGCAACTTCGCCGAATTCACCATCTAACCTGCCAAAAAGGGACAGGTTTATTTTGGCAGGTTTTATCTGGGAAAACGTTGAGGCAGTAATGCAGCAAGCCACTGCCCACCGCGTTGAGAGATTCGCTTTTGAAAGGAGGCCCCGTGAACGCCTTTGACCGCTACGCCCCATTTATCCAAGACTTCATCTACTCCCACGATTGGGAGAGCTTGCGCTCAATCCAGGTTGCGGCGGCAGATGCCATCTTTAACACGCAGGACAATGTGCTCCTGACGGCATCCACGGCTTCCGGCAAAACCGAGGCGGCCTTCTTTCCCATCCTGACCGAGTTTTGGGAGAACCCGCCCGCGAGCGTGGGCGCCCTCTACATCGGCCCCCTCAAAGCGCTCATCAACGATCAGTTCGTCCGCCTCAACGACCTCTGCGAAGAGGCCGACATCCCTGTCTGGCACTGGCACGGCGATGTCTCGCAGTCGCACAAGGCAAAGCTCATCAAAAAGCCGAGCGGCATCTTGCAGATTACGCCCGAGTCGCTCGAGGCGCTCCTGATCCATAAGCACATGGCAATCCCTCGTATGTTCTGCGACCTGCGCTATGTGGTTATCGACGAGGTTCATTCGCTCATGCGCGGCGACCGCGGCGGTCAGACGCTCTGCCTTATCGAGCGCCTCTCGCGCATGGCGGGCGTGCAGCCCCGCCGCATCGGCCTTTCTGCCACCATCGGCGACCCCGAGCGCACGGGCGCCTTTCTCTCACAGGGAACAGGACGCGATTGCATCATCCCCCGCTTTGAGGAACCGCGCCGCGTGTGGCGCATCTCCATGGAGCACTTCTACAACTCGGGTCCCCAGGCACAGCAGCGGGGATTCGAGAGCACGGGTCCACAAGAAGCCGAGATGCTTGCTTGCGAGCGTATTGAGCCGGCGGCGCCCGCGGCGCTGCCGGCTGGCGCCCAAGACGTGCGCCACAGCGGACAGCTTACACAGGAGGAACGCCGTCAACGTCGTGAGCGGGCACGGGGCAAGGCCGCTCCCAAAGACCGTCGCACTTCCTCGGCCCCCGAGGGCGAAGTCGACATCCCACGAGCGACCGAGCAGGCGCTTCTCAACCCCACCGACACGGCGCCCGACAACGCCGACCCCGGTATGGGCTATATCTTTGAGCATACGCGCGGCCGCAAGTGCCTGGTCTTTGCCAACTCGCGTGAAGAGGCAGAGGCCGTGTGTTCCATGCTGCGCAGCTACTGCGAAAGTCGACACGAGCCCGACCGCTTTCTCATCCATCACGGCAACCTTTCGGCATCGCTGCGCGAGACGGCCGAGGAGCTCATGCGCGACGAGGAGCAGGCGCAGACAACCGTCACCACCTCTACGCTGGAGCTCGGTATCGATATCGGCCGCCTGGAGCGCGCGTTCCAGATCGATGCGCCGTTTACCGTCAGCTCCTTTTTGCAGCGAATGGGCCGCACGGGACGCCGCGACCTTCCGCCCGAGATGTGGTTTGTCATGCGCGAGGAAGAGCCCGAACCGCGCACGATGATGCCCGAAACCATTCCATGGAAGCTCCTGCAGGGTATCGCGCTCGTACAACTCTATCGCGAGGAAAAGTGGGTCGAGCCGCCCGAGCTCGATCGACTCCCCTACAGCCTGCTCTATCACCAGACTATGTCGACGCTTGCCAGCACCGGTGAGCTCACGCCGGCCGAACTTGCCCAGCGCGTGCTCACGCTCAGTTATTTCCATCGCGTCTCAGCCGATGACTATCGCGTGCTGCTGCGTCACCTCATTAAGATCGATCATATCCAGGTCACCGAGGGCGGTGGGCTCATCGTGGGCCTCGCGGGCGAGCGCATCATTAACAACTTTAAGTTTTACGCCGTGTTCCAGGAAAACGAGGAGTTCACCGTTCGCAGCGAGTCGGCCGAGTTGGGCACGATCGTCAACCCCCCTCCGCCCGGTGAGCGCATCGCCATCGCGGGCCATTGCTGGATCGTCGAGGAAGTGGACTGGAAGCGACACACCGTCTTTGCCACGCAAGTCAAAGGTCGGGTGCCGGCCTACTTTGGAGACTGCCCCGGTGACATCAACACACATGTACTCGAGCGTATGCGCAAGGCGCTCAACGAGCACGCGGCGTATCCGTACCTTATGGGTAACGCGCGGGCCCGTCTGGCGCAGGCTCGCCATACGGCCGAGATTTCGGGGGCGGGAACTAAGCCGCTCATTAACCTGGGCGGCGACACCTGGGTGCTCTTCCCCTGGCTGGGCAGCTACGCCTTCCTAGCACTCGAGCGCATGCTTAAAATCAAATGCGCCGCTGAGCTGCGACTTCGCGGACTCGACCCGTCACGCCCGTACTTTATGCAGTTTAAGATGAAGGCCGACGAGGAGACGTTCTTTGAGGTGCTCGCAGCCGAGGCCGAAAAGGACTTCGACCCCATCGAGCTTGTCTATCCCGGCGAGGTGCCTTATTTTGATCGCTACGACGAGTACGTTCCCGAAGAGCTCGTGCGCAAGGGCTTTGCCGAAGGCGTGCTCGACATAGAGGGCATGAAGCAGCGCGTCCTCAGCTGGCGCATGATCAAGAAGTAGCTAAAAGAGCCACATCCAAAAAAGACTGGTCGCAGGAAAACGTGCTAGTCGTGGAGGGCAGCGCCAAGGAAGTCGGCATCGAAAGGCACGGCTTCGGCGAAGACATAGTCGCCGTCGCTGGCGATGAGCAGGTAGTTTTCCTCGCCGCCGAACTCCGCATCGCCACATGGGACCACCCAGGCGCGGGCGAATACCTCGAGTGCCGCGGCAGCGCAGTCGCGCAGGAACGTCACGTCGCTCCCCTCGTTTGCACTCACGATATTGGCAACGTAGATGCCGCCGGCATTCAGGCTGCCTCGCAC
>CAVHBE010000236.1:0-2991 GCA_963634045.1 Methanobrevibacter smithii | reverse complement strand
GGGCGACGGTGAGCACCGCCGTGGCGTTGAGCATGTTGTGGCGACCGGGATTGCTCTTGATCTCCACGGCATGCTCAGTGCCATCCTCAAAGCGAACGATAAAGTCACTCTGGATGCCCTTGACATCCGGGTGCACGCAGACGATGTCGTTGCTCTCGGCAAAGCCGTAGGAAAGCACGTGACGGCACGTCGACTTGGCGAGCTCGACCAGATGCGGGTCCTCACCGCAGACGATGACGGTGCCGTCCTCGCCCACCAGGCTCATGAATTTGGCGAAAGTTGCCTCGATCTCCTCGATACCCGAGTAGTGATCGAGGTGGTCGGCCTCGACGTTGGTCACAATGACCACGTTGGGGTTCAGGAACAGGAAGGAGCTGTCGGACTCGTCGGCCTCGGCGACAAAGTAGTCGCCCGAGCCGTTCTTGCCGTTCGTGTCATAGCCCTCGACGATGCCACCGATCAGGAAGCTCGGATCCAGACCCATGCGGTCGAGCATGGTGGCGCACATCGAAGACGTGGTGGTCTTGCCATGCGTGCCGGCAACAGCGACGGTGGTGTAGCCGTGGCCCAAAGCAGAGAGCATCTTGGCACGGGGCCACACGGGAATACCAAGCTCGCGAGCGCGCACGAGTTCAGGGTTGGACTCCGGAATAGCGGTGGAGACAACAACCACGTCGGGCTTGACCTCGTCGATCGTGGCGGCCTCATGGCCCACATGCACCTTCACACCAGCGCGGGTAAGCTGGCGGATATAACGTGACGTCTTAAGGTCGGAGCCGGTAACGGCATAACCGCGCTCGTGCAGAACGAGGGCGATGCCGCTCATGCCGGCGCCGCCGATACCGATAAAGTGGGCGCTCTTAAACTCGGGCGCGGAGGTTGCGGTCTGGGAATCAGCCATGTGCTCGTGTACTCCTTGCGTAAACACTGCCTGTTACCCGTTAACTGTACCGCACCTACCGCATCAGCGCGAGGGCGACCGACGATATCCCGTCTAACTAACGCAAACCCTCTACCGCATCCGCCAGAAGAGCGGCGGCCCTATCCTGAGCCAGACCACGCGCCGCCTGACGCATGGCGTCGCGTGCCGCCGCGTCATCGACCAGGTGCAGCAGCTCATCGGCAAAGGCAGAACCGTCGATATCGGCATCGGCGCAGAGCACGCCGGCCCCGGCGTCGACCAGATAACGGGCATTGGTGGTTTGGTGGTCGGCCGTCGCATGCGGGTACGGCACGAGCACCGAAGGCACGGCGAGCGCAGCGATCTCGGCCACGCTCGATGCGCCCGAACGCGAGAGCACCAAATCGGCAGCAGCCAGCATATCGCCCATGTTGTCGATGTAAGGCTGGACGCGGTAACGCTTCGCCTCCTCGGGCGTCAGCGCCAAAGCGCGCTCGGTCTCCTCAAAGCCGTCGGCACCAGTCGAATGCAACACATAGAGGTTCTTGCGCGAAAGCAGCTCGTTTTTGAGCGAAACCACACGCTCGTTGAGGTGCTGGGCGCCAAGTGAACCGCCAAAGACGAGCAGCAGCGTAGCGTCCTCGGGAACACCAAGTGCCTTGCGGCCGCGAGCGCGATTGCCCTCGATCACCGAGCGACGTACGGGGTTACCGGTCATGAGCACGTGGTCAGGGTCACCTTCGCGCTCAAAGACCGAACGCGCTGCCGGCACCGAGATGCACACGCGGGCGGCGTGGGAGTTCATCATCTTGTTGGCCAGGCCCGGAACAGAGTTCTGCTCATGCAGCAGATACGGAACGCCCGCGCCCTTGCACCACCCCAGCAGCGGAACCTCGACATAGGCACCAAAACCAATGGCGGCATCGGGCTTGCCGACCTTTGAGAAATGACTGGCGAGCGCACGCTTGGCTTTGTTGACACGCCACAGCGAGGTCAGCGCCGTCCAAGGACGGGAGCGGTCGAAGCCCGTGACCGTAATGGGCACAAAATCAAACCCAGCCTCGGGGACCAGACGACCCTCGAGCTTGCGCGACTGGCCCACGAACACAACGTGGTGGCCACGGTCACGCAGCTCTTCGGCCAAGGCGAGCGCGGGGTTGATGTGCCCTGCCGTGCCGCCGGCTGCAATAGCAACGGTCATTTTATCGGTCATGGTAGTCCCTTCGTACACGCGGTCCCTGGCCGTCGGTACGCAGACGCGCCGACGGGTCCGAGTTCAAATCGATTCGATTATATCCGCCGCCCGCATTGCGAGGAGTGGGGCGCTGAGGACGACCTTGCGGCGCCGTTCGCTGACGCGGGCGGGCTGCGGGGTCGGTCGCAGAGCCATCCAGGACGGTAAAACCGTTACGCGAAGATCGCTCGCCGCGCACGTGGGGCACGCCGGCGGTACTCTCATCCATAACGGCAAAGCTCTCACGGCGGCGGTCATACTCATCGCGGCGGGCGCTCTCGTATGAAACGCGCAGGATCAACCCGGCAAGCATGAGCGACACAATAATCGACGAACCGCCGTAGCTAATAAACGGCAACGGTTTGCCCGTCATGGGAAACACGTTGAGGATGCCCAGCGCGTTAATCAAAAACTGCACTGCGAGAATGACCGCGGAGCCAGACGCCATGAGCGCGCCCCGACGATCGGTCGCCTGCTCGGCAATGCGAAACGCCGAGTAGATCAGCATCGCAAACACCAAGAAGAACAGCACGGTTCCGACAAAACCGACTTCCTCGCCAATGATGGCCAAGATGTAGTCGTTGTGTGCCTCGGGCAGATACGAGTACTTCATGGTTGAGTTGCCGATGCCACGGCCGAACAGACCGCCCGAGGCAAAGGCCATGATGGCAAGCGTGGCCTGATAGCCGTCACCATACTCGTCGGCCCAAGGGTTCAAGGCAACCTGAATACGCACCATACGGTACGGCTCTGCGACAAGCGCAATCACGATCACGAGAATGCCGAAGATTAGCACGCCGATGATAAATCTGGGGTCGAGACCCGCAAACAACGCCATGCACATGAGGGTCAACAG
>CAVHBE010000235.1:1934-3409 GCA_963634045.1 Methanobrevibacter smithii | reverse complement strand
GGGTATAGCATCGATTTCATGCCTCCGTAGTCGACGTGGGAGGACAAGGAACCCGCTTCCCCCTTTGAAATCCGCGGACGCACGTACGCCCGGGATGGGAAACGGCAGAGAAGATGGAAGATACCGATCACATGGCAGCGAGCCTCATTGGCCCATGCCACGCAATCAGGCCTACAGACGCGAAGCTGCTGCGCCGAGAAGTCTCGTCGTCTGGCAGAACTTGTCACACAGACGTTCCGGTTCGCCCTGGGGAATCTGAGTACGCTCGGTCTCAAAGGAGAGGCCGTACTCGCGTGCCGGAAGGAAATACTCAAAATAGCCGTTGGTGTAACCGCAGACTATTCCCTCGACCGGACATTCGCGCTTCATGCGAATGCCCAGGTCGCTGCCGAGTTCACTCGGGAACACAAAGAGATGCAAGCCGCCCAGACTGATGACGGCACACTTAAGCGTGAGTGAAAAGTCGTCATGGGCAACGGTGTGATAGAACGTCTGAGGCTCGATGCGGTCAAGAACGACCTCGCAATCGAGCTTGATCTGGGAAATCGCCTCGGCAAGACCGGTCGAAACACGCTCAACCTCGGGAATGCCGCGTCCCTGACGAAAATTGCGGTCGCTACAGTCGCCAGCAGCACCGACGACCATGGCCGGATAGTAACCAAGACTCTGAGCGAGCTTTTTGCCGGTAAGACCGGCGAGTTCGCTCGTGAGCTCCGTGCAGTCGGGTCCGACGCAAGCGGAATGCACCGCCCAGTTCACAAAGCCCGCAAATGGCTTGCCTTCGGTATCGAAGAACGATACGACAATGACCTCATTGTCGGCGAGTTCACCTGGGATGATGCGGTTGTCGTAGAAACCGGTGATGACCTGCTTGCCCAAGCGACAAATCGCGGGCTGTGCGTTGGCGCGGCACTCCTCAAAGCATTGGCAAATGGTATCGAGGAACCAGCGGTAGTAGTTCTCGTCGAATTTTCCCGTCCACCAGCTGCGGTGGTAAGCGACGATTGAAGTATGGTCGTGCGTCGCCGAGAGCAGGACGCAATCACGGTCAATGCCGTAGCGCTCGGCGAGCATTGTCTTGACTTCCTCGGCCATGCTTTCCTCGAACTCGAGGACATCGGCATTAAAGAGAAACACTTCACGTTCGCCTTGCTGGAAGAGGATGGCGTTGGCGAAGACGTCGTCATGGACGCCTGTCGCAGGCTCCAGACGGTTGGGAAGATTGCGGTAGCCAATCAGGTAGATGTCGCCCTGTGGGGTGATTTTGCGGCGCGCGTGTCCAATGTTCATGCACGTTCTCCTTCTGTGTCACGCCGCATTCAAGGCGGCAATGATGATTTCGACGAGGCGCTCATGGGATCCGGCGGCAAAACCGGAGTTCATGGCCTCATAGGTGATCTTTTCGTACGCGTCGGGAGCCGGTAGGTACTTCTGTCCGCCGTTGACGAGCGTGGCAAAGAACACAGAGCCGGACC
>CAVHBE010000235.1:0-1924 GCA_963634045.1 Methanobrevibacter smithii | reverse complement strand
GTTGTACGCCGACAAGCTCGACGTTTCCCAGCCGGAGCAGATAGACCCTCGTGCGCTGCTCGCCAGCGGCATGAAATTCATACGTTCGGTGCGGAGCCAAAGAGTGAAAATCGGCGCGTGTCTGAGCGGGCAGAAAAACGTCGACCGTGCGGGCATCGATGCCGGTGGCGTCATCCTCACGCGCCATGCGAGCGGCCTCGATCAAAGCATCGCCCAAGGCCTGCCCCTGCTGGTGCAGCATGCGGTATCCGTCTTCATGGGCATCGACCGTCTGCTTAACGCCGGCCGCATCGAACATGACGTTCATGGCGCGCTCCGCCGGACCTTGGTCGCCCGCGGCACCTGGCAGCAACAGGGCAACGCCGCCCAGCTCGCGCTCGAGTGACATGGCGGCAAAACCAAAGAGGTCTCCGCTCGCCATGTGCCTCCCCTCGGAGTCGCGCGACCCGTCGAGCACGGAGGACTGAACGTCCGCCGTCGCGAGCACGGCAACATACTCGCCCCCGGCATCCCTTATGGCGAGTACGGGCATCGTGTGGTCGGCAAACCCCCTGGGATTCGAGCCCAACCACCAGCCGGCAGGCGTCTCAATGTCGCGATTAACGTTCACGGGGCATTCGCCCTCCACAGTGGCGAGCGTGGCAGAGCGAATGCCCGCAACAGCGCGCTCGACAGCCGTGCGGGCGGCAGCGACGAGCGCTGCGCGATAGCGCTCGTTGCGGTTGCGGGCAGCATCGTCGACAAGATGCCCGGGAGTGCGGACGTGAGGCATGGAAAACGTGTGGGTAGGAACCACCCAAGAATAAGCACCGCTGCAATTGGCGGCATCCTCAACAACCTCACGCAGATCGGCGAGTAGAGCCGGAGCGATCGAGGTGACCTCAAGCGAAAGGACGCAGGCGCGTCGCCCCGTCCCCTCGATGATAAGGGCACGGGCGAAGACCTCATGACGGAGTTCGTCGAAACCGTCGAACGGCAACACGTCCCCAAGATCGATGGCCACACGAGCGGCCCCAGCCCTCATCTCTCCTTCGTCCATGGCAGATACTCCCCTCTGATTGCCGCTCACTCGACACCGTACAGTTGCTGCGCCGTACCGCCAAGCACAAGGTCGCTGTCTGTATCGCTCAGATTTGCAGCGCGAACGCAGGCGACACCCTCTGTTAGCCACTCGCGTTTAACGGGATAACTCGTACCAAAGACAATATGGTCTGCACCAAGGACCTCAACCGCACAGGCAAGAAGCGTCTCGCCCCAGGGCTGAGCATGGGACATGTCGAAATAAACGTTGTTCTCAAGACGCTTGGAGACCGTCTCGGTATCGGTCTGGAAGCGACCCGAGGCATCTGGACGCTTGGGACCGTGCGGCAGCAGCATCTCCTTAAACGCAAAATAAGCGCCACCGAGCATGGAGTGGACCATCTTGATATTGGGGTAGCGCTCAAAGAAATCGCCAAAGATCTCTCGGCCGATCGCCGTAGTTTGGTCGACGCAGCGGCCATAAGAGCGGCGAAGGTTGTCGTACGCGAGAAGCGACTCGTTCTCGACCGGCACGGGAACATGGTGCACGTAAACGGTGACATGGCGTTCGTTCAGGTGCTCGAAAAAACTCGAGAAGACCTGGTCGTCGAGATAGCGCTTGCCGTAGTGAGCGCAGAGCTGCACACCCGCAAAACCATCGTCGAGTCTGCGGTCGAGCTCCTCCAAATTTGCTTTGGTGCCAAAGGGCGGCACAGCGACAAGCGGAATCAGACGGCCACTTGACGCCTTCGCGTCAGCAGCCATACCGTCGTTGAAACGCCGGCACATCTCGAGCGACATCCACTCGTGACAGCCGGGGAGCTTGAGGATCGCCTTGTCGACCCCCGCCTCATCCATATCGGCCAAGCGCTTCTCGAGGGTGTAGTCGCCCTCAATGTAGTTA
>CAVHBE010000234.1:0-3745 GCA_963634045.1 Methanobrevibacter smithii | reverse complement strand
GTCCGAGGCCGTGGATAAGCTGACCGCGGATCTGCACACCCGTGGCTTCTCGACCTACATGGACGATTTTGGCACCGGCCAGTCCACGCTCGCGATGCTCAAGAACGTCAACGTCGACGTCATCAAGCTCGACCGCACCTTTGCGCCCACCGACCGCGATCAAGGCCGCAGCGCGCAGATCGTGTCATCGATGCTCGAGATGGCGCAGTCGCTCCATCTGCCCGTCGTGGTTGAAGGCGTCGAGACAAATGAGCAGGCAAACATGCTACGACAAATGGGCGCCCGCTACGCTCAGGGCTTCCTCTACTACCGTCCCATGCCGGCGAAGGATTTTGAGGCATTGCTCGATGGTGGCAATAACAACTGATACGCTCGCGCGCAAAACGCCACCGTCGAAGGGGACATTTGTCTCCATTAGCTAACTTATATCCCCAATTCAAACCGAATTGGGGATATGATACAAACCGTTGTTCCGCCCAAGGAGGTTATCCATCATGAACGAGTCATATCGCCTGGGCGAGCAATCGATTATTGCCTATCTTCAGCGACTTGCGAACGGCGTCTCGACCGCTGAACTCGATGTTGCCGCGCTGCCTGCTGAGCTACGCGCCGTTGGTGAGCAACTGCAAAAGACGCATGCCATCCTGCAACAAGAGCGCCAGCTGCTTGAGCGCAACGCCTATATCGATCCGCTCACCAACTTGGGCAACCGCAACGGATTCGACCGTCACGTCGAGCAACTCTGGCGCAAAGGCGATCCCTTCACCTGCGCCTATATTGACATCGACCATCTCAAGCATTGCAATGATAGGTTTGGCCACGCCGAAGGCAATCGCTATATTCTGAGCATCTGCCGCACGCTCTCCGAAACCATGGAGCACGATGAGATGCTGTTCCGTATCGGTGGAGACGAGTTTGTGCTCATCTCGCTCTCCGCAAACGAGATTGAACTCGAGCAGCGCTTGGAGCAGGTACGTACCAGGCTGATCGAGGCGAGCTCAGGTGGCAAGGCGCCCATGATCGGCAGCTTTAGCTTTGGCTGCTCGCGCGTCGATCCACTTGCTGGCGACACGCGTCGCCAGATGACAATGGATGCCGATCGCAAGATGTATCGCTATAAGCTTATGCATCGTGTGCAGCAACCGAAAGACGATGACGCGCCGCAACGCCCAATCGTCGATCAGCTTCCCTGCAACGACCGGGTGTTCCAAGCGATCTCCATGAGCTCCGATACGCGCTATCCGTTTATCCTCAATCTCGATACGGGAGAATCGCAATGGTCGGTTAACGCCGTGCGCGATTTTGACCTGCCCTCCCAGCACCCTTTTAACTCACTCGACATGTGGCTCGCCCGCGTTCATCCCGAGGACCGCGACAACGTACGTGTCGAGCTCGACATGGTGATAAACGGCACGTGGCACTTCCACTACATGCAGTATCGCGTAATGGATGCCACCGGAAAATACGTGCTTTGCGACTGCACGGGCTACCGCTTGGACGGCACCGATACCGAGCCCGGCATGTATGTGGGCATTATCATCAACCGAAGCTTGGCAGATACGACCGATTCCGTGACCGGCTTGGGCGATATTCACGCCCTGGTCAACGCCATTGGCGAAATGCGTCGCGTGGCGCGCAAGGCTGGTTTGATCGCCATCAAAATCGACGATATCGCTCAGGTCAATGCCCGCTTTGGCTTTGATGCGGGCGACCGCGTTTTGGCAGAATGTGCCGCCTGTCTGGTGGAATGCTCGCGCGGTAAGGGTCGTATGTTCCGCTCGACGGGGCCGATGTTCGTGGCTCTTTTCGACGACTTTGATCCCGAAGAAACCGATGCGATTGCAGAGGAAATCGAGCGGTTCCTGGGTTCGCCCGTGCTCTTTGGCCCATTTGAATATCAGCCGCCCATTCGCGTGGCCACGCTCCATCTGGACGGCGTCGACCGTCAGCCCGTTTCGATTTTGAACGAGCTCAAAGCGTTGCTCGGGAAAGCCGTGCAGGTGCCAGGTACCAAACTGGATTAGCACCGCGCCCACACCGCCTCCCCCATCGTGCGATAATCCTCTGCAGAAGTCACCGACAGCAGAGGGAGTTTGTGATGAAGGTTCTTTTGGTCAATGGCAGCCCCAAGGCAAACGGCAACACCGCCCGCGCACTCGCCGAAGTCGCCGAGCAACTCAATGCCGAAGGCATTGATACCGAGGTGTTTCAGCTGGGCACCAAGCCCATTCGCGACTGCATTGGCTGCGGCCAGTGCGGCAAGCTTGGCGGGCGCTGCACCTTTGACGATGACGTGGTGAACGAGCTGATCGCTGCCGCCGAGCAGGCAGATGGCTTTGTCTTTGGCTCGCCCGTCTACTATGCGCACCCCAGCGGACGCATCCTTTCGGCCCTCGATCGCGCATTCTATGCCGGCAGCAAAGCCTTTGCACACAAGCCGGGCGCTGCCGTCGCCGTTGCCCGTCGCGGCGGCACGTCGACCACCTTCGACGTGCTCAATAAGTACTTCACCATCAACCAGATGCCCGTGGTTGCTTCCACGTACTGGAACAACGTGTTTGGCGCCATGCCGGGCGAGGCCGCCCAGGACGCCGAGGGCCTGGCCACCATGCGCAACATCGGCAAGAACATGGCCTGGCTCCTGCATTGTATCGAGGCAGGACAGGCCGCCGGTATCGAAGCCCCCGAAGCCGATCGCGAGCGCACCAACTTCATCAGGTAGAACGGCGGAACAAATACATGAACGTGCAAATTTTTGGCACCAAAAAGTCTTTCGATACCAAGAAAGCACAGCGCTTCTTCAAAGAGCGCCGCATTAAGGTGCAGTTTATTGACCTTAAGGAAAAGGAGATGAGCAAGGGCGAGCTCACGAGCGTGATGCAAGCGGTCGGCGGTATCGACAAGCTGCTCAACCCCAAGGCCAAGGACGAGGAGACGCTCGCGCTCATCCAGCACCTCACCCCCAGCCAGCGCTTCGACAAGTTGCTCGAGAACCAGCAGGTTCTAGCCGAGCCCATCGTGCGTAACGGCAAAAAGGCCACCGTCGGTTATTGCCCCGATGTATGGGGAGCCTGGGAGTAGCCTGTGTTATTTGCCAGCGCGTGGGTATAAGAGCAGGCGTTTGGCATATGATTCAACTGTAAGCCATGTCTAACAAAGGAGGGCACATGCCCAACAAACCCGTGAAAATCATCATGCTTACCGGATACCTCGGTGCCGGCAAGACCACGCTGCTCAACCACATCCTCGCTAACGACGGCGGTATCCGCGCCGCCGTGATCGTCAACGATATCGGCGAGATCAATGTGGACGCCAGCCTCATCGCCGACGGCGGCCTTTCCGAGACCGACGACCTCATCCCGCTCACCAACGGCTGCATCTGCTGCACGCTTTCGGATGACCTGGCCAACCAGCTGCAGGGCATCGCCGATTCGGGCAACTTCGATTACATCATCATCGAGGCCTCGGGCATTTGCGAGCCCATCCCCATCGCCTACACCATCTCGAGCTTCTGCGACGAGGCCAAGGTGGGCGGCGAGCCCAAGCTCGCGCTCGACAACATCGTGGCCGTGGTCGACTGCGCCCGCATGTACGACGAGTTCAACGGCGGTCGCGACCTGCTGGCCGAGGATATCGACGAGGACGACATCGAGAGTCTGCTCATCCAGCAGATCGAGTTCTGCTCCACGCTGATCCTCAACAAGACCGATACCGTGAGCCCTGAGCAGATCGCCGAGCTTAAGGC
>CAVHBE010000233.1:0-3875 GCA_963634045.1 Methanobrevibacter smithii | reverse complement strand
CCTTAAACCAAATGAAGTCGGTCCTCATATCCACGGCTGGCTTTTCTGCTCCACCGCCACTTCCGGTAGCGCCGCCGCTGCCACCGCAGCCCACCAGGGCAACTGCGGCAAAGAGGCTTATGCAGAGGGTGAGAATCGCAAAGGCCTTCTTTTTCATGGTCGTGTCCTCCTCGATCTGTAACCGCCCACGGATTACCTGCCTTTACTGTACGCGTGGACGGCTCGCTAGGGTGGGCCATGTGTCCCATTCTGAGGGCCGGATTTGCGCCGTTAAGTGGCAATATGCACGGGTCCAAAAGAGGGGAGGGCCGGTGCTGTCGGCTCTCCCCGGGGTGAGGTGTCCGTTGTTTTAAAGGGGCGCGTGTACGCGGGCGTTGCCCCAACAGGTTCCTTGTTTATAGATATGCCCCAGTTTGTGACGTCCGGAAGTCCCGAAAGGCGGGCCATGTTTCCCATGTTTGCGGTGCCGACGCCTATCGTTCGTCATAGAAATCCGCGATGACCAGGTGCGCTGACGCTTATGTACTTATGGGCTAGACTATGCACCATTATGTGATCGATGCGGTCGGTCGGTGGTTGCCGCCCGACCGATGTATATGACTTGAAGGTGCATGCGTATGAGCCAAGAGATGATGGACAAGACCTGCCGCGGGTTTGCCGAGGCGCTGGCCGCGCGCGAGCCGGTTCCCGGTGGTGGCAGCGCGAGCGCTTTTGTGGGCGCGCTGGGCGCCTCGCTGTGCGGAATGGTTGCCCGCTACGGTGCGACCAATCCCGCGCTTGCTGATCGTGCGGATGACCTGACGCGCGCGTTTACCCAGGCTGATGAGCTGGCCCAGGAGCTTGTCGAGTTGGTTGCCGAGGACGTTCGTGCGTACGGCCAGGTGTCCGCGGCGTACGGTATTCCGCGTGACGATCCGACTCGAGCGACCGCGATTCAGGATGCGCTGCATGTGGCCGCTCTGCCGCCGTATCGCATTATGGATGCCTGCGGGCGTGCGCTGGCGCTGCTCGAGGACATGGCCGACAAGGGTTCGCGTCAACTGCTGTCCGATGTGGCGTGCGGCGCCGTGTTCTGCCGTGCCGCTATGCAGGGCGCGAGCTTGACGCTCTTTGCGAACACCACGTCTATGAAGGATCGCGCTCGTGCTAAGGAGCTCGAGACGGCGTGTGATGAGTTGCTCGACACATGGTTGCCGCGCGCCGATGCGCTGGCGCGCCGCGCCTCCGACGCTGCAAGGAAGAGAGGATAGCCATGGCTGAACTGCTGAAGGGTGCTCCCGTTGCTCGCGCTTTGACTGAGGAACTTGCTGCTCGCTGCGCAGCCCTGCGCGAGCGGGGCGTTGTTCCGACGTTGGCTATCGTGCGTGTAGGTGAACGCGAGGACGACCTATCCTACGAGCGCGGTGCGCTCAAGCGCTGCGAAAAAGTGGGGATTGAGGCTCGTCGCGTTTTGCTTTCTGCCGATGTTTCGCAGGACGAGCTGTTGACGGCCATCGAGGACATCAATACCGATTCGGCTGTTCATGGCTGTTTGATGTTCCGCCCGCTGCCCGCCGGCCTTGACGAGAACGCCGTCGCCGCAGCGCTCGATCCCGCCAAGGACGTTGACTCCATGACGCCGGCTTCGCTGCTCACCACGCTTTCGGGGCGCGGCGAGGGTTTTGCCCCCTGCACAGCCGAAGCCGTGCTGGCTTTGCTGGATCATTACGGCGTTGAGCTGGATGGAGCTAAGGTTGCTGTGGTCGGGCGCTCGCTGGTGATCGGGCGTCCCGTTGCCGCCGCACTTACGGCTCGCAATGCCACGGTGACGACGTGCCATACGCATACACGCGATCTTGCTGCCGAGTGCCGTTCTGCCGATATCGTTGTTGCGGCCGTTGGACGCGCGAGCACGATTGGCGCGGATGCCGTTCGCGAGGGCCAGACGATCATTGATGTTGGCATTAACTGGGACGAGGCTGCTGGCAAGCTGGTCGGGGACATCGATTTTGATGCTGCGGAGCCGGTCGTTAACGCCATCACGCCCGTGCCGGGCGGCGTGGGGGCTGTGACCACCGCGATTCTCGCCAAACACGTGATTGAGGCGGCGGAGCGCGCATCGAAATAGGCGTTTGGGCTGTTTGAGGGGTTAGTTCTATACCCCGTGGACAAAAAATGCCAAATATGAGTACTGTTGCCAAGATAGTCACATATATTTTAGGTTAATTTGGCTCTCTAACGATATTTATTATCGATAGAAGCCTATTTTATTGGACCTATGGGGAAGTACATCATCTAATTTTTGAACAAATGTAGACTTTCGACACCCATGCGTAGCAAAATTGCTGTTACTAAATTAGTGACAGTACTCATATTTGGCATTTTTTGACCACAGGGGTTGCCAGCGCCGTGGTTTCGCCCTTTCTGCGCCGAAGCGATACACTGTTGCCGTTTGATTTCTTCGCTCAAGGAGGATGCGCATGCCGTGCACAACGATTCTGGTCGGTAAAAACGCAAGCTACGACGGGTCGACCCTGGTCGCGCGTAACGAGGACTCGTCCAACGGGGTGTTTGAGCCCAAACGTATACGCGTGGTGCATCCCGACGAGCAGCCGCGCGTCTACACAAGCGTCCTGAGCCACCTGACCGTTGAACTGCCCAATAACCCCATGCGCTACACGAGCGTCCCCGATGTTGTCCCGGGCCACGGCATCTGGGCCGAGGCCGGTTTCAACGAGCTCAATGTGGGCATGTCCGCAACCGAGACGCTCACCACCAACGAGCGCGTCCGCGGTGCCGACCCGCTCGTCGACTACGTACCCGCCAAGGGCAACGAGGGTGAGGACGGCTATGTGCCGGCGCAACCTGGTGGCCTGGGCGAGGAGGATATGGTGACCCTGGTCCTGCCGTACGCCAAGTCCGCCCGCGACGGCGTTCGTATCCTGGGCGACCTGCTCGAGCGCTACGGCACCTACGAGAACAACGGCATCGCCTTTAGTGACGTGGACGAGATCTGGTGGCTGGAGACCATCGGCGGCCACCACTGGATCGCCAAGCGTGTGCCTGATGACGCCTATGTGACCATGCCCAACCAGCTGGGTATCGACAGCTTTGACCTAGACGACGCCGAGGGCGCCCAGACCGACCACATGTGCTCGGCCGACCTGCGCTCCTGGATGGCCGAGTGGCATCTGGACCTGACGTTGGGCGTCGAGGGCGACGGTCCGGCAACGGTCTTTAACCCGCGCGAGGCCTTTGGCTCGCACAGCGACAGCGACCATGTCTACAACACGCCGCGCGCCTGGTACATGCAGCGCTGCCTCAACCCCGGCGACGTGTGGGACGGCCCCGACGCCGACTACACGCCCGAGAGCGACGATATCCCTTGGAGCCGCGTGCCCGAGCGTAAGGTGACCATCGAGGACATCAAGTACGTGCTTTCGAGCCACTACCAGGGCACGGAGTACGACTGTTACGGCAGCAAGGGCACGCCCGCCACGCGCGGCGCCTATCGCCCCATCGGCATCAATCGCAACAGCCAGCTCGCCGTGCTGCAGCTGCGCCCCTATGCGCAGCCGGCCTACCGTGCCGTGCAGTGGATGGCCTTTGGCTCCAACTCGTTTAACGCGCTGGTTCCGCTGTACGCCAACGTCGAGACCATGCCCGAGTACTATGCCGACACGCAGGCTCGCGTGACGTCCGAAAACTTCTACTGGGCCAACCGCCTGATCGGCGCCCTGGCTGACGTCCGTTTCCATGAGTGCGGCCGCGCTGTGGAGGACTACCAGGAGAAGGTCGGCGGCATGGGCCACAAGCAGATTCACGACGTTGACGCTGTCGTAGCCGCGCTGCCCGAGGCCGAGGTGCCTGCCGAGCTCGCCCGCGCCAACGAGGCC
>CAVHBE010000232.1:0-4355 GCA_963634045.1 Methanobrevibacter smithii | reverse complement strand
CTCCAACACCGTATTCAATCCGTCCATGTGTCCTCCTGGCACTCGTCTTTTTGGGTCGGGGCTGTTTTAGCTGCCTTAGGGTTAAAGCTCCAGACGTTCCTCGCTGCCGTCGATATCACAGAAGCGGGCGGCGATATTGCGCATCGAGAAAAATGCAAGGCGACCGTCGTTGGCGCTATCGTGTTGCTCGCCAATGCCCACCATGTGCTTAAAGCCGGCTTGGCGCACCCGGTCGCTCACGACCGCGTCGTCCTCGAGCGCAGCCTCGCCGGTCAGTACAATCCAACACTCCCCCGGTTTCCAACCCGAAACCTCAAACTTGGGGTTCGCGCTGAGCTCGGCCCACACATCCTTATCACGCGAGGTGCAAAACCACAGCTTGCCATCATCAACCATGGCAAACGAGAACGGCCTCACGCGCGGCTGATGTCCGTCCGTCACGTCGATCGTGGCGAGATACCACGCCGGAATACGCCTAAGATACGAACAGGCGCGCTCGAGCTGCGCCGTGCGGTCGTTGTCGGTCATAGGGACCCCTTTCCTGCGCTCGAATCGCGCCTAAACAAGTTGAAGATTGATGACAATGACGCAGATGAGCAGCAACGCCGTCACCACCGCCGCCAACGCGTCGCCGCGGCCAAATGCAAGCGCATGCAGACGTGTGCGGCCCTGCTCGCCATGATAGCAACGGGCATCCATGGCGGCAGACAGCGTTTCGGCATGACGGAACACGCCCGTGAACAGCGGAATCGCCACACTGCCGAGCATACGCACGCCGCCGAGCGGGCCTCCCGTCACGCGCGCACCGCGGCTCGCCTGCGCATCGGCCGTCTGCTTCATCTCGGTGGCAAACTGCGGCATAAAGCGCAGCGCGATACCCATGATCATGCCGAGCTCGTGCGCAGGAAGTCCCACACGCGCAAACGGCGCGAGCAGGCGCTCAAAACCCGCGGTGAGGTCGAGCGTCGGTGTGGTGAGCGTGATAGCGCTCATACCGGCCATCATCAAGGTCAGGCGGCACGCCATAAAGGCAGCGGAATGCAGCGAGCCCTCGCTTATCTGCAAAAAGCCGAGCTGCCACAGAATGCGCCCGCTCTGGTCGGAAAACAGGTTGAGCACCGCGACCACCGCGACGATCGCCAGCAGCGGCGCCATCGATGACAGGACGCGACGAGCCGGCACCCGGGACACGGCATAGATCAGGACAACGAAGATTGCGACCGGGACCAGTCCGCGGAAGCTGCTGACCGTGAGCGTCGTGATCAGAAACACAAAGCCCAAGAGCAACTTGGTTCGCGGGTCCAGGCGGTGGATTGCACTATCGCCGGGATAGTAGCTGCCAAACGAAAACGCCTCCATTAGCAGCCCTCCTCTCGCGCGACCGTCTTGGATTTGGCCTTGTCCGAAACGTTAGAAGAACCGTCTGAGCAACCGATCAGCAAATCTGCCAACTCGTCGGCCAACGACTCAACCGTATAGAGGCCGTCAAAGCGTAGCGGCACGTCTGTCTTCGCAAGCGCCAGCGCCATGCGCTGGGCAGCGGGAACACCCAAGCCGATTGATTTAAGCTCATCCGCATGCGCAAAAACCTGAGCGGGCGTGCCCTCGGCAAACACCGTGCCCTCGTTCATCACGACAATACGATCGCAGCAATTGGCAAGGTCATCCATACTGTGTGAGACCATGACGACGGTCAGGCCATCGCGGTGAAGTCGATCGATGAGCCCCAGGAAATCACTGCGCGCCGCCGGATCGAGTCCCGCCATGGGCTCATCGAGCACCAGGACTTCGGGCTCCATGGCGAGCACGCCGGCGAATGCCACGCGCCGTTGCTGCCCGCCCGAAAGTTCAAAGGGGCTCTTGTCGCCCACCGTGGCCAGGTCGAGGCCTACGCGCGCGAGCGATGACGCAACGCGGCGGGCAACCTCGGCCTGTGACAAGCCAAGGTTATGCGGACCAAATGCCACGTCCTGTGCCACGGTCTCGGCAAACAGCTGACGCTCTGGATACTGAAACACCACGCCGACCTTTGCCTTAACCGCGGCGGCATCTTTCTTGTTTACCAGGTCGAGCCCCAGCGCATAAACAGAACCCTCCTGGGGACGAATCAAGCCGTTGAGATGCTGAACCAGCGTCGACTTACCCGAACCGGTATGGCCCGCAAGGCCCAGGAACTCGCCACGACGCACCGTTAGCGACACATTGCGCAACGCCCAGGGGCTGCTAGGGTCGTTGCCCCAGAGGGCCTGCTTGTTCGATGCGCCCTCGGCGGCTGAACGCTTGTGCCAACGGCGACGCTCGCGGGCGCTCAGCGAATAGCTATACGAAAGGTGCGAAATCTCGATGACGGGCTCCAGCGCGTCTGCGCCATCGATTGCAGAGGAAACGTTGTCGGGAATACGAGGATCGGATGCGAAAGGCCGCCCGGCGATGCCTGTCCTACTCCGCTCGGTATAAGCCTGCGCTATATCGGCGACCATATCCGCCTCGCGCACCTGCGCGCAAATGGGCACGCCCTTCGCGCGAAGCGCCCTGCCAAGACAACACGATGCCGGCACATCCAGATTCAGCCGCGCGAGTTCGTCCGCCCGCGTCAAGATCTCCTCGGGCGTGCCCAACATGGCAACGCGCCCCGCCCGAAACACCGCGACTCGATCGGCCTCAGCGGCCTCTTCCATAAAGTGCGTAATCATCACGATGGTCATGCCGCGTTCGTGCAGCGCGTGACAGGCCTTCATAAGGCCCTTGCGCCCGCGCGGGTCGAGCATCGAGGAAGCCTCGTCCAAAATGAGCACGCGCGGCTCCATGGCGAGCACGCCGGCAAGCGCCACGCGCTGCTTTTGTCCGCCCGAGAGAGCGTGGGTCTCGTGGCGCTCAAAGCCCACCAGACCCACGGCCTTCAGCGCCTCGCGCACGCGCTGCGCGATCTGGGCCGATTCGACCCCTAAGTTCTCGGGACCAAACGCAACATCGTCCTCGACAAGCGTTGCCACCAGCTGATCGTCGGGATTCTGGAACACCATGCCAGCAGTCGAGCGAATGTCGTAGACCAGCTCGGGATCGGACGCGTCCATGCCGTTGACGCACACCGTTCCCGCATCGGGCTGCAGCAGCGCGTTCAGGTGCTTGGCAAACGTCGACTTGCCCGACCCGTTTCCGCCGAGGATGCAGAAAAACTCGCCATCTTCGATGTTCAGATCGATGCCATCGAGCGCCGGTGCAACACCGTCATAGCTAAAGGAAACGCCCCGACACTCAATCATGCGCGACCTTTGACCTGGTCCTTCTTGGGCGTGATGAGATTAGAGACCGCCTTGTACACTGCAAGCGTCAATACCGAGTTAAGCACGGTCTTGATAAGGTTGAACGGCAGAACAGCAGGAAGCATGAGCGGCAGAATCGCATCGGCCGAGCCATACCAGAACCAAACGCCGATGGTCAGGTTTGCGACCATAGACAACGCCGTAGCGGCAATAACGCCCAGCGCCAGGCCAATCACGGCGCCCTTATAGGTATGCATCTTCTGGTAGACGATAGCCGCAGGCAGAATATAGCCCAGCGTGGCAACCAAGTTCATAAGCGCACCGACCCAATCGCCCGTGGTAAGCGCATGGATAACGATCGCCATAGCGGCAACAGCCGTGCCGGCACCAGGGCCATACGCAAATCCACACACCATCGCCGGCACCAGCGACGGGTCATACGTCAAAAACGGCGCCGAGGGGAGGATGGGCAGCTGCACATACATAAACAGCGCTCCCAAGGCGCACATCAACGCCATGGTAACGAGCTGTTTGGTGCTCCACCTATTCGTGTTCTCAAAATGGATATGCTGCGACTGTTCAGACATAAGATCACCTGCCTCTTTCATCCGGACTCTAACCGTTGGTACTGGGATCTCACCAGTTCAGCCGGCATGCGAACCAACGCACACACGGGTCGCGGACTCATCGGCTCGGCCGCAGGCACGTTTCCTGCGCCACGGCACCCCTTTGGCACCGCCCGATTTACCGCCAGTGGGGAATTTCACCCCGCCCTGAAACAGCAATTGCAAGTGTAGCACGGGCAGGCTTTCGCGCAAGTATGCCAAGGGTAATTTATGGTGGGGATCAGTTGCCGCAACAACCACGTTCTCCGTTCGCTCCAAAGTAGCGCGCCTTTCGCGCAAAGCGCGAAACAGCGAAAGGGACACGTATCCCCATCAACCACATTCTCCGCCCACGCCGACCTCAAGGCCGTAAACGCAGGGGATCCGGGGGCGTGACGGGGGTTTCTCTCCGGAACATTCCGCACTGATATCTTCTGTATTGAAGACGTCGATGATGCACCCGTATACCATTGACGTCGACACCATC
>CAVHBE010000231.1:0-5101 GCA_963634045.1 Methanobrevibacter smithii | reverse complement strand
GTCTTGACCTGCTGGTCCATTTGCTCAACGGCGGCTTCCACGTAAGCGGAGCACGCGGCGTCGAGCACGGCGCCCTCTAGGGGATGTTGGGCTCCCGTGGTGCGCAGGCGACGCTCAGCATCCATGCCGAGGGTGCATGCCATGAGCGCAGCCATACGGGCGTCCTTAAGATGTCGATAGATATCGCGACCGCGCAGCTCAACATTGGTGCCGACCAGACGGATGCAAGGCTTGCCCTGCTCGTCCACGCTCGTGGCATCGACGGCAAATACGCGGCGCACGCCACGGGGCTCAATGTCAAGCTCAAGGCGCTCGACCACAAGCTCAATACGTCGTGACAGTTCGGGCTCAATCTGCTGGCCGCCGTAACCCAGATACCGCAGCATCTCGGCACGGTCGACACGGGGATGGTGCGCGGCATCGATACGGTAGAGCGCCGGCGACGCAAGGTCGGCCGGCACTTCGACAGCGGTTGTATCGATGTGCGGTTTTTCCATTACCCCAGGCGCTCCATAATGGTCGCGGCGATCGCAGGACGGTTCATAGTGTACAGGTGCAGGCCGTCGGCGCCGTGCTCCTTGAGGTCGCAAAGCTGGCGGGCTGCATAATCTACACCAGCTGCCTGCAGGCTCTCGGGGTCATTCTCGTACTTGGCGAGAATCTTGATGACGGGGGAGGGCAGCGACGCGCCGCACATAAAGACCATGCGGCTGATTTGTGACTTGCCCATAAACGGCATGATGCCCGCGGTAATGGGCACGGTGATGCCGGCCTTGTCGGCAAGCTCGCGAAAACGGTAGAAGCACTCGTTATCAAAGAAAAGCTGCGTCACAAAGAAGCTCGCGCCGGCGTCCTGTTTTTGCTTGAGGTGTTCGACCGAGACGTTGAGGTCCTCACAGGCAATGTGGCCCTCGGGGTAGGCTGCGGCGCCCACGCAAAAGCCGGCGTCGACGAGCTCGGGGATGAGGTCGCGGGCGTAGGCGTAGTCGGAGGCGGGCTTGTCGTCCTCGGTCGCGCCGGCGGGAAGATCGCCGCGCAGGGCCAGCACGTTTTCCACGCCGGCCGAGCGATACTCATCGATCTTGGCGGCGATATCGGCATGCGAGCGGCCAACGCAGGTGAGGTGCGCCACCGAGGGTGTATCGAATTCGCTCGTAATCATATGCGCGATGGGGGCGGTGGCGGCACCGTTGCCCGAGCCGCCGGCCGAGCAGGTGACCGAGACAAAGCTCGGCGAAAGCTTGCACAGATTGCCTGCCACTTCGCGAGCCGTGTCGAGGGTCAGCTCGCCCTTGGGCGGGAACATCTCAAACGAAACGGGTGCGGTGCCCTGGGATGCTGCCTGCTTAAAAACCTCGTCGACGCGCATATCGTGCTCCTCTAGATACGTAATAGTGTGATGTATTGTAAGGATTCTACAGCACCACTGTGCCACGGTGGAGTTTCACTCGCTATTTGAGGATACCAATCAAAGATGCCTTGCTATCGGCTTTCTCTATAACAGAGCGGCTAATCTAGGCACGGACTATAAAGACTGGTATCTGATGCAAAATACCAGTTAATAGAGCTCCATCCCAAATTGACTACCCTTAAACCATGGAGAGAGGTCTGCAATTTATGCAGTTGATTGGCTGTTGAGGGTGGCAACGCCGCCTCGATAGGGTAACCTCATTGATTGGTTTCGCGACAGCAACATAACGGTAATGTCGCGGAAACACGGCGAGTCTAAGCTATGACTCGTTCGTTAGTAATCAACACCGCTTCTCACGCGGTGCCGATACGAAGGGAGTTCCGTATGGCCGAACTTACTGACCGCTTCGGGACCATGGTGTTCTCTGAGGAAGTCATGAAGGACTACCTCCCCAAGGACATTTGGAAGCGCCTTGCTGCAACCCTCGAGGGCGGTGAGCCGCTCGACCTGGATGTGGCCAACGCCGTTGCCCATGCCATGAAGGTCTGGGCCATCTCCAAGGGTGCGACGCACTACGCGCACTGGTTCCAGCCGCTTTCGGGCATTACTTCCGAGAAGCACGACAGCTTCCTGGAGCCCAACCACGACGGCACCGCCATTACCAAGTTTACGGGCAAGAACCTCATCCAGGGCGAGCCCGATGCCTCGAGCTTCCCCAACGGCGGCCTGCGTGCTACCTTCGAGGCCCGTGGCTACACCGCTTGGGACCCCACTAGCCCCGCCTTTATCAAGGACGATGTCCTGTGCATCCCCACGGCTTTCTGCTCCTACACGGGCGAGGCCCTGGACAAGAAGACCCCGCTGCTGCGTTCCATGACCGCGCTCTCGCGTGAGTCTAAGCGCGTTTTGGCGCTGTTTGGCAAGACCCCCAAGAAGGTCGTTCCTTCCGTGGGCGACGAGCAGGAGTACTTCCTGATCAAGAAGGACGCCTATCGCAAGCGCAAGGACCTGGTCATCACCGGCCGCACCCTCTTTGGTGCTGCTCCCTGCAAGGGCCAGGAGCTCGAGGAGCACTACTTTGGCGCTATCCGCCCCACCGTCTCGGCCTATATGAAGGACCTGGACGATGAACTGTGGGCGCTTGGCATTCCCGCCAAGACCAAGCACAACGAGGTTGCTCCCTGCCAGCATGAGCTCGCACCGGTCTATGGCGAGGTCAACGAGGCCATCGACCAGAATCTGGTCATGATGGAGAAGATGAAGCTCATCGCCTCCCGCCACGACTTGGTCTGCCTACTGCACGAGAAGCCCTTCGAGGGCATCAATGGTTCGGGCAAGCACAACAACTGGTCGCTTGGCACCGAGTCCGAGAACCTGCTCGATCCGGGCGACACCCCGCTCGACAACCTGCAGTTCATCGTCTTCCTCACCGCGGTGATCGAGGCCGTCGATAACTATCAGGAGCTCCTGCGTGCCTCCGTTGCCTCGGCCGGTAACGACCATCGTCTGGGCGCCAACGAGGCTCCTCCGGCGATTATGTCCATCTTCCTGGGCGACCAGCTTACCGAGGTCGTCGAGAAGATCATCGATGGCAAGGCTTCCGTCCATGCCACGCGCGGCGTGCTCGACCTGGGCGCCGATACCCTGCCCAAGCTGATGCAGGACAACACCGACCGCAACCGCACCTCCCCGTTTGCCTTCACCGGCAATAAGTTCGAGTTCCGTGCCTGCGGCTCCGAGCAGAACGTCTCCGACTCCAACCTGGTGCTCGATGCCGCCGTGGCCAAGTCGCTCAAGTCCTTCGCCGACGCACTCGAGGGTACGCCCGAGGATGAGTTCCAGGACGCTGCGCTCGAGTACTGCAAGAAGGTCCTGACCGACCACCAGCGCATCCTCTTTTCCGGCGATGGCTACTCCGACGAGTGGCCCGTCGAGGCCGAGAAGCGCGGCCTTGCCAACAACAAGACCACGGCCGACGCCCTGCCCGCCTTTGTTTCCGATAAGGCCATCGCGCTCTTTGAGGAGACGGGTGTCCTGACCAAGGCCGAGGCCCAGTGCCGCTACGACTGCAAGCTCGAGAAGTACAACAAGCTCATGAACATCGAGGCTACCACGATGGTTCGCGAGGCGCGTCGTACCTATCGCCCGGTCATTACCGCCTATGCCACCAAGGTCGCTAAGGGCCTTGAGACTATTCGTGCTGCCGGCGCCGAGGCCGCCATGCAGTGTGAGCAGAACACGCTTAACAAGCTCTGCAACGGTATCACCACCATCAACGACTCCATCAAGGCGCTCGACGCCGTGCATCAGAAGGCTGAGGCCCTCGATGGCCAGGAGCAGGCCAACGTGTACGCGCACGAGGTCGTTCCCGCTATGGATACGCTGCGCGCCGCCGTGGATGCCATGGAGGAGATCGTGGCCGCCGACTACTGGCCGGTCCCGACCTACGACGACATCCTGTTCTACGTGTAGAGCGTAACTGACATATCGTCACGGTATTGAGCCGGGGTCCGCATCATGCGGGCCCCGGTTTTTGTTCAAGACTTTAGTCCGCTGGCCGCGCAGCGGCCAGCTTTAAACCACCCGCTACGCGGGTGGAGACAAACGGCTTTACAAAGCCACCCCTCCGACCGATATTGACGATTGTTCAGGCCGTCAAGAATTCGAGTCGAAGGGGTGGTCGCCATGGCCCAGAAGGCCTACAGCCTTTCCCACACGAAGTGGATGTGCAAGTACCACATCGTGTTCACGCCGAAGTATAGGCGCAAAGTGATCTACAACCAAATCAGGAGCGACATAGGGGAGATCCTCAGGAAGCTGTGCGAGTACAAGGGGATCGAGATAATCGAGGGGCACCTGATGCCCGACCACGTGCACGTGCTGCTGGCGATCCCGCCGAAGTACAGCGTCGCGAGCGTCATGGGCTACCTGAAGGGGAAGAGCTCGCTGATGATATTCGACAGGCACGCCAACCTCAAGTACAAGTTCGGCAACAGGAAGTTCTGGGCGGAGGGCTACTACGTGTCCACCGTCGGCCTGAACGAGGCGACGATCGCCAAGTACATCAGGGAGCAGGAGTCCCACGACATCGCGCTGGACAAGCTGAGCGTGAAGGAGTACGAGGACCCCTTCAAGAGGGGGTGATGCTGCCGGTTCGACCGGCGCGCCACGGGTCAAGATGCACTAGGCCTGGACGAAGTCCGGGCCCGCGCCTTTAGACGCGAGCCCGGGGCCCGTGGGTTATACCCTAAGAGCAAACCACCCTTTTTAAGGGTGGTTCTGATTTGCGAAGGACGCTTTGAAGCCCGTTTTGCCGCCGATGGGTCGGGATCCGCACCCTGTCGGGTTCGAATCCCGGCATATCGGTAGCAAAAAGCCCGTCGCTGCAAGGGCAACGGGCTTCTCAGATTCTGTGGTGCCCCCAGCGGGATTCGAACCCGCGATATCCACCTTGAAAGGGTGGCGTCCTTGGCCGCTAGACGATGGGGACAGCGGGAAAGAGTATAGCAGACTTTTTTGTCGGCGCGTATATCGTTGGCAAACTGGAAAACCACCACAAAGGTGCCTGTCCCCTTTGTGGTGGTGGGGTGTTAGGGGAGGAGCTTCATGGCGGCGTCGTGGGCGGCGCGCTCGTAGGTGTCGTCGAGGGGCTTGAGCGGCAGCAGGGCTGTGGCCTGCGCATCGTCGCGC
>CAVHBE010000230.1:1733-5297 GCA_963634045.1 Methanobrevibacter smithii | reverse complement strand
TGACCCGTTTGAAGTGGCCATTGCCGCGCTGGAAAACGCGGTTGCCAACGGCGTGACATTTATGCGCTCCGCACCGGTGGAGGCAATTGAAGCTGTCGGCTCGGATGAAGGAGCCGCGCGCTTTACGCTGGCGACCCCCGCTGGCAACGTGCGCTGCCGCTACCTGATCAACGCCGCGGGCAACGGCGCCGCCGTCATCTCGCATATGGCGGGCGCCGAGGAGTTCCAGATGGTCTGGCGTCAGGGCAACATCGTGGTGCTGGACAAGGAGCCGCGCACGCTCATGCCGCTCTACCCCGTGCCGACGCCGATATCGAAGGGCGTTATCGTCACGGGCACCGTGCACGGCAACACCGTGATCACCGCCACGGCTGCCGTGCGCGAGCCGGGCGACACGCAGACCTATGCGAGCGATGTGAACGCGCTGCTGACCGGCGCGCGCAAGCTGGTGCCCGATCTGGATACGCGCCGCGTGGTGCGCGCATTTGCCGGCGGGCGTCCGGTCATTCAGGGAACGAACGACTTCTTTATTGGACAGTCGGCCGTGGTGCCGGGGCTGTTCCAGGCGGCGGGTAATCAGTCGCCGGGTGTGGCAAGCGCGCCGGCCATTGCCGAGCGCATGGAGCACGTGATGCGCGAGGCGGGCGTGGAACTGCACGAGCGGGCGGACTGGAACCCAATTCGCCGCGCGCCGGACGACTTTGTCCGCGCACCGCTGGCGCGCAAGGAGGAGCTGATCGAGTCCGATCCCGCGTGGGGACAGATTGTCTGCCGCTGCGAGACGGTGCCCGAAGCCGAGATCGTGGCCGCGATTCGGCGCCACC
Organism: Methanobrevibacter smithii; assembly: GCA_963634045.1. GTDB lineage: Bacteria > Actinomycetota > Coriobacteriia > Coriobacteriales > Coriobacteriaceae > Collinsella. The sequence continues at coordinate 4,473 of CAVHBE010000230.1, read as the reverse complement.
CGGGCGCTGTTTCGGTCGAGGGCGTCAAGCGCCGCTGTCGTGCCGGCATGGGTCGGTGCCAAAGCGGCTTTTGCCAGAGCCGTGTGGTGGCAATTCTGGCGCGCGAGCTAGGCTGCGATCCCAGCGAGGTGCTGTTGGAGGATGCCGGATCTTGGTTGGTCGAGGGACCGCTGAAGGGGGTGCGCTAGGATGGCGACGTTTGATATGCTCGATGGACGAGCGGAGGCGAGCGCCGTGGCAACGCAGGCCTTCGACGTGGTCGTTATCGGCGGCGGACCTGCCGGCATGGCGGCCGCGCTGGCCGCGCATAAGGCAGGCGCACGCGTGGCCATCGTGGAGCGCGAGCAACACCTGGGCGGCATCCTGCGCCAGTGCATCCACCCCGGTTTTGGTCTTTCGCACTTTAAGCAGGAGCTCACCGGTCCCGAGTACGCGCAGCGCTTTATCGACCAGGTGCACGCAACCGACATTGTGCTGTTCCTGAACAGCATGGTGATTGGGATTGATTCAGGCGAGCCTACGGAAGATACCGCAGTACATACCGTCACGCTCATGAGCCCCGCCGGCATGCTGCAGCTCACCGGACGGGCGGTCGTCCTTGCCATGGGGTGCCGCGAGCGCACACGCAGCGAGATCAAGATCCCCGGCAGCCGACCCGCCGGCGTGTTTACGGCGGGCCTGGCGCAGCGATACATCAATATCGAAAACCTCAAGCCCGGTTCGCGTGCAGTCATTTTGGGCTCGGGCGACATCGGTCTTATCATGGCTCGCCGCTGCACGCTCGAGGGGATTTCGGTCGAGGGCGTGTACGAGCTCATGCCATACGCTAACGGTCTGCGCCGCAACGTTAAGAACTGCCTGGACGACTTTGGAATTCCGCTACACTTGTCCACCACCGTCACGCGCGTGATCGGGCACGACCGCGTGGAAGCCGTCGAGGTGAGTCAAGTCGACGAGCGCCTGGAGCCCATTCCAGGAACCGAGCGCATTGTTCCGTGCGACACGCTGCTGCTTTCGGTGGGCTTGATTCCCGAGAACGAGCTTTCGGTTGCCGCAGGCGTTGAGCTTGACCCGCGCACGCGCGGTGCCGTGGTGGACCAGAGCCTGCAGACGGGCGTGCCGGGCATCTTTGCCTGCGGCAATGTGCTGCACGTGCACGACCTGGCCGACAACGTAACGACCGAGTCCGAGAGGGCTGGCGCAGCTGCAGCGGCGTACGCGCTGGGGACCGACGCGGGCACCGTTCCGAACTGCGAGCTCACCGTCTCCCCTGCCGGCATCGCGGGCTACGCGCTGCCGGGACGCATTACGGCTGTGGCACTCACCAAACTCAACTTCCGCGTGCGCCGGCCAGTCGATGCCGCCCGCGTACGGATCCTGGCCAACGGCGAGGAGCTGTTCGCCGGCAAGGTCCGAGCGTTTAAGCCGAGCGTTATGGAAAGCTTCCCGCTGCAGGCAAAGGTCATCAAACAAGCGTTCGACCTGGGTACCAGCGAGATTGTCCTGTCCGTTGACCCTGTTGAGGAGGCGTAAACTATGAGCACGAACGCGATAGAAACACTCAAGTTCAACTGTACCACCTGCCCATCTGAGTGCCTCCTGACCGTAGAGGTAGAGCGTGACGCAGACGGCGCCGTGGTAGAGGTGCGCTCCGTGACCGGCAACAGCTGCCCGCGCGGTGATAAGTTCGCATATCAGGAACTCACCTGCCCCATGCGCGTGCTCACGACGACCGTGGCCGTCTCCGGCGGCGACGAAGCCCTGCTCCCCGTGCGCACATCCGAAGCCATCCCGCTAGAGCTCCACGCCCAAGCCATGGCCCTCATCCGAGGCCTAGTCGTCAACGCCCCCATCCGCATGGGCGACATCGTGCTAGAGAACCTCCTAGACACCAACATCAACCTAATCGCCAGCATGGACATCGATCCAGCCTAAGCAGCTAATTAGGGACAGGGCTCTTTTAGCTACCCCGCCATCCACCCCACCTTTCCTCCGCAGTTGCGGTGAAATACGGACTGTTTAATGGCTTCAGGCCGCTAAACAGTCCGTATTTCACCGCAACTTATGAGGGCGCGCTGGAATGCAAAGGAGTGTCCCAAGGTGCCGGCACAAAAGGAACGTCCCTATCTGCCGGGCATTGGATACCATGGTGGCACCCTAGCGAAAGGACGATGTATGGCACATGTCGATGACCAGCGTGTGGCGCGCGTGCTCGATGCGCTCGAGGCTCAACACCCCGGCGCACAGCTGCTCGTAAACGACCCGTGGTCGATTTACTATCTGACCGGTTTTTATGCCGATATGTTCGAGCGTTTTTGTGGCGTGCTGCTCGCACGCGATTGCGAGCCGGTGATCTTGGTCAACGCCCTGCATCAGCTGCCCGAGTACGACAATGCCCGCGTGGCCTACCACAACGACACCGACATCGTGGCCGACGCCATCGTTCGTGAGGTCGATCCGAACAAACCACTCGGCATCGACACCGTCATGCGTTCCGGCTTTTTGATGCCCCTTATGGAGCGCCATGCCGCCAGCGAGTTTTTCCTGGGCGACTTTGCCGTCGCCGCCGCACGCACCCACAAGGATGCCGCCGAGCAGGAGCTGATGCGCGCGTCCTCGGCCGCCAACGACGCCGTGATGGCCGACGCCATCAAGCTCGTTCACGAGGGCGTGACGGAGCGCGAACTTGCCGACCAGATGCTCGGACTGTATCGCAAGCACGGCTGCGAGGGCTTTAGCT
>CAVHBE010000230.1:0-1723 GCA_963634045.1 Methanobrevibacter smithii | reverse complement strand
AGCCCGACGACACCGTGCTCAAGCGTGGCGACGTGGTACTGTTCGACATTGGCGGACGCCGCTGCAACTACTGCTCGGACATGACGCGCACGTTCTTTTGGGGCGAGCCGGACGAGGAGACGGCGCGCATCTACGACATCGTGCGCCGCGCCAACGAGGCCGCCGAGGCGCTCATCGCACCGGACGTGCGCATGTGTGAGCTGGACCGCGCCGCGCGCGACGTGATTGAGGATGCGGGCTATGGGCAGTACTTTACGCACCGCCTGGGCCACTCGATTGGCCTGCAAGACCACGAGCCGGGCGACGTCTCACTCGTCAACGAGCAGGTCGTGGAGCCGGGCATGACGTTCTCCATCGAACCGGGCATCTACCTCCCCGGCCGCACCGGCGTCCGCATCGAGGACTTGGCCCTGGTTACCGAGTCCGGCGTCGAGATTCTCAACGCCTACCCCCACGATCCGCTCCGCCTAAACTAGCCTGTTCACCAAGCCCCCAAACTAAGTTGCGGTGAAATACGGACTGCTCAAGGCTTCTAGCCCATAAAATAGTCCCTATTTCACCGCAACTGCCAAGGGGACCAGGGTAGTCAAAAATGCCCCGTACCAAATTAGCTGCCCTGCAGTCAAACGAAAGGCCTCCCGATTCCCCGACGAGAACCGGGAGGCCTTCTTATGTCCTAGAGCCCTAAGGCTCTAAGCTCGCAGCCTTACTCCGTGCGATGGCGCAGCTTTTCGATCGCTACGGCAATCAACGCCAGCAGACCGGTTCCGCCAAGCGCTGCGACGGCCACGGCAGTGTTATCGCCCGTCTCGGCCAGGCTTCCCTTAGCGGCCTTCTTGCCATTCTTCTTGCCCGAAGGATCCTTGGCATCGGGCTTAGCACCGTTATCCTTGCCGCTCGTCGGCTTCTGCACGACAGCAGGCTCAACAACCTCGACAGTCACCGAAGCAGTGAGCTGCTGAGGCGTCGGCGTCTCCGCAGCGTCATCCTCGGCAAGCGTCGCAATCGCCGCAGCGTCACCATCAACGGGCATCGTCGCGGTAATGACGACGGTTCCGTTCTTGAGGGCCTTGACCTTGCCGTTCTCGACCGTAGCGATCGTCGGGTCGGAGGAAGCCCACGTCACGGTTCCACGCAACAGCGCGCCATCGGCTGCATTGCTCGCCGCGGCAGCAAGGTCAATTTCCTTGCCGCGCTCTACCTTAAGCACGGTTTCGGCAGTCGTAGCCTTGCCGTTTTGGTCAACGATAACAAGCCCGCTGGCTGCCGGGCGCGGCTTAACGCGTACCATGCAGCTGACCGTCAGATCCGTACCGCGAACCTTACCGCCCACGGTCGCATCATCGGCACCCCAATCCAGTGCGGGGACATTCTCCCAATCGACATCGTAGTCTTCCTGGCTGTCGTCCTTCATCATCACAGAGACCTTCTTGGGCAGCGCCTTCAGCACATCGGCGGCAGAGCTTGCCTCAAACACCTCAACGGGAGCGAACGTCGCAGGCCTCACGGGAATCTCGCTTGCCGGCGTCTCGACGACCAGCTTGCAAGTCGCCTTGAGCGTCGTGCCCTCGACGGAGCCTTCGATCGTATACTCGCCAACAGCGGCAAGCTGCTTGTCAAGGCCATCCGTATTCCACGTGACCGCGGCCTCGTCCGTGTGACCATCGGAATAGGTCACGGTGACCTTCTTGGGCAGCTGCCCCGTCACGGTGTCGGCCTTGGC
>CAVHBE010000229.1:0-6067 GCA_963634045.1 Methanobrevibacter smithii | reverse complement strand
TTCCGACTGAGGTCTCTAGCGGAAACTGCGTCCCGGAATAGGCGCTCGTACTGGGACGTATTTTCCCGATCGAGCCCCTCGGGGAAACTGCGACCCGGAATCTGTGCCCGAAACGGGACGTGGTTTCCCCGAGGACCGAAACAGCCGCCCGCCCCTCGTCAAAATCATCCGCTTTCCTCCGTTGTATGCGGAACATCCAAGGAGTGTCCCAGAGTGCCGGCAATAGGAACGTCCCCAGCTGCCGGTAGCATTTCACCGCAACTGCAAAAACCCGCGCAGGCAACCGTAGTCACCTGCGCGGGTTTAGTGGGCGCTCACAAAGGTGCGTTACAGAGGCCCACGTCAGTTATGGATTACCGAACGGCACCGGCACGCGATGCCTCAGTCGGCTTACCAAGCGATGAAGCTTGCCGCAGTCCTAGACAATCGGCGCAATGCCGGCAAAGTGCAGATACAGCGAAATAATTGCCACGACAATGACCACCGCTGCGATCAGCTTGTCGTGCAGATGCGGAAGCACCGGCTTACCGCGGCCTCGCTCACCCAGCATATAGACGGGAATGGCCGGAGCAAAAAGAATCGTCGTGATCATAACGCCCTGAAGACCCGTCGACCACACCAGGAACAATGTGTAGATGAAGCCGAGCGTACCGAAGAAGCGGGCTTTGCCGACGCTGGGCGCATGCGGCCCGTCCAGATGCTCGTTCTTCCAGCCAATCACCATGTAATAGGCAGCCGAGCAGACATACGGAACCAGAATCGTGTTGACTGCGCAGCTATAGAAGAACTGGTAGGTGCTCGCCGCCACATACGACACGATCAAGAAGAGCTGCGTGATGCCGGAGCTCACAAGAACCGTTACCACCGGGGCGTCGTGCTTGTTCGTCTTGGCAAACGCCAGAGGGAAGGATCCCTGGCGCGCCGCCTCGAACGGCGTCTCGGACGCAATGATGACATAGCCCAGCAGCGCGCCGACCAGCGAAAGGATAACGCCAAGGTTTACGATGGCAGCGCCAACCGGACCGATTGCACACTCGAGAATTCCCGCCATGGAGGGCGTTGCGAGCTGCGCCATCTCCTCGCGCGGCATAATGCCGAGTGACAGCATCGAGATGATCAGATACAGCGTAAATACAGCCGCAAATCCGAGCGCCGTCGAGCGGCCGACGTCACGCACGTACTTTGCACGGCCCGAGATAACGACAGCGCCCTCGATGCCCGTGAAGACCCAGACAAGGGCGATCATGGTCGAGACAACCTGCTCGCCAAAGCCAGGACCAGCCGGCTCTCCCCAGAAGTTGTCCATAAAGATATCGACGTTGAACTTACCCAGGAGCACGATGCTCAGCACAAAGAGCCCCAGCGGCACCAGCTTCGCCAACGTGACGATAGTGTTAATGCCCGCAGCCTCCTTAACGCCACGAAGCACAAGGACGGTAAGGAACCACAAAAACACGCTGGCGCAGACGATGGAAAGCAGGTTGTTACCCGCGCCAAACGCAGGGAAGAAATAGCCCAGCGCGCTAAACAGCAAGAGCGCAAAGCTCACGTTGGAAAGACATGCGCTGATCCAGTAACCCCAGGCGGAGTTGAATCCAATGTAATCGCCAAAACCGGCCGCAGCGTATGCATAGATGCCGCCGGTCAGGTCGGGACGAGCCTGAGACAAACCGTTGAACACCATCATCAGCGCAAAGACGCCGATAAAGCAAATTCCCCACGAGACGATAACCGCACCGGTATTTGCCCCGCCTGCTGCCATATCGCCGGCAAGCGAAAAGATACCGCCACAAATACTGGCGGTAATGACCATCATGGTCAGACGAAAGAGATCGAGGCCATTAGGGTCGATAATCTCGTCGTTTTGAGCTTTAGAGGCCATTGTATGTGCACCCCCTTCATCATGTGATCGAACGAAAGATGGCCCGGACGTCCCGAATCGGGTGCCGGGCCATCGGTCAAGCGATCATCAGACTGTTACAGCTATCGCGTTAGAAGCGCAGCGATAGGCAAGAAAGGCCGCCGTCGACCTTGCGATACTCGGAGGTATCGACGACGAGCGTCTTGTAGCCCAGATCCTGCACGGCCTTGAGCACGGTCGGATAGCCCTCGGCAACGATGACCGTACCGTTGACCCAGATGCAGTTGGCGCCGTAAGCCTCGTCCTCGGGCACGACGATCTTGTTGTACTGGGCAAAGTCGGGTTTATCGATAAACTCACCGGAAACGAGCATGTTGTTGTCCTCGATGTAGTTGACGCCCGTCTTGAGGTGTAGGACCTCCTCCAGCGGAACCTCGGAACCCTCGAGGCCCCAGCCCTCGAGAATCTCACAGAACTGTCGGATGCCCTCTTCGTTGGTGCGAGCGGAGCGACCGACGTAGAAATGGTCGCCGACCATCATGACGTCGCCGCCGTCGAGCGTACCCGGAGAAACGATGTGCTTGACATGCTCGTCGTCAAAGAAGCGACGGACAGCCGGTTCGATCTCGTCCTTCTCGCCGTTGCGGCTGTCGGCACCGGGGTTGGTAATGATGGCGCCGCAGCGAGTGATGACGGCCGGATCCTCGACAAAGCAGCTGTCGGGATACTGCTCGAGCGCCGGCAGCACCGACACGTCAACGCCGCACTGCTCGAGCGCATGCTCGTAATCGTAATGCTCCTCGATGGCGCGCTCGTAGATGGGCTGGCCAAGCTCGGGGGCGCTCGTGATGCCATTGCTCAGGGACTTGCCGGGACGACGGATGATGACGTGGCTGAACTTGGTCATGGTGATCCTCCTTGGATCTCTTAGCAGAGAGCGGGACTTCTTTGCGCCCGCCTTCCTTTCGATGGCTTTATCTTAGGGCGGTTTTCCTATTTTGTATATTGTATACAATCCTGAACGGTAGGTATTCATCGGTAAGCGTATTCTCACCTATCGGCGCAAAGTAGCGAAATTTAACTGGTCGTTCTATAATTCAACAGAGCTATTCAATCGAAACGTATTTAATTTTGAAAATATACAGTTGAGGAACACAAGCTCATGGAAACACTCAGAAGACCCTTGAAGGATCATGTATACGACTATATTTCGAGCCGCATAGATGCCGGTGAGCTTTCGGCTGGCGACCGCGTGAGCGAGCAAGCGATCTGCGATGCCATGGGCGTGTCGCGCACGCCGGTTCGCGAGGCGCTCATTCAGCTGGCAAGCGATGGCTACCTGGACAATCTCCCCCGTCGCGGATTCCGTGTCCGTGGGTTCGATCAACAAAACGCCGTTGAAGTCTTTGAGATTATGGGGCCGCTCGATGGGCAGGCGGCATACCTCGCCTGTCCCCTCCTGACAAAAGAGGACATCATGCAGCTGAAGTTTTTGGTTGGGTCCATGGACCTTGCGATCCAAGGCGGTCTTATCCGAAAGTACGACGACATTCAGCGAGACTTTCATCTGACGTACTTCAACCGCTGCGGCAACGATCGTCTACGCGATATGATTTCGCAGCTCGAGCGCTGCTTTATCAAACGCGATTACGAGACTGTCGATCAAGAGACGGCGTGCAAGCTGCTCGATAAAGCCAATGCCGAACATGCCCATATTCTTGAGCTGTTCGAAGCGCGGGACGCGGCAGGCGTGCGCGATTACGTACGCGATGTCCATTGGAACACGGAGAACGCCCAGTTCACCGTTTGGTAGGAAAGCAGCGGGCGGTAGCGGACCAATTCTTGGCACCGCCGCTCAAAATGATTCATTTCCCTCCGTCACCAAGGGATCATTGGTGCAATGGGAGCAGGTTACTTTGCGCCAATAAGTAGGATGCGGAGCAACCAAACGGCGGGACTCCGGGCCGCAGCTTCTCAAACGACACCCTTCCGGAAACCGTGTCCCACTATCCGGGCGAATTCTGGGATGCAGCTTCCCAATGGGGCCCCTTGGGGAAATCGCATCCCGGAATTCACGCCCGAAACGGGATGTAGTTTCCCAAACGGACCCGCCGCGGAAAATGCATCCCGGAATCGTCGCTCAGACCGGGACGCATTTTCCCGATCGACCCTCTGCGGGAAACTGTATCCCACCTTGAGGGACAAAACTGGGACGCGGTTTCCGGTCCGGGCATCAAAACGAAGTTACGGTGGAATAGTTCCTGTTTGGGGCTTTAACCAGCAAAAACAGGAACTATTTCACCGCAAGTTATGAGGGACGGGATGGGGCTGGCCCTCTTACTCTCTTACAGATGGCGCTCCAGGAAGCGGAAGGCTAGGCGAATCCAAGGGCGGACTGCCACCTGCTTGTCCTCGTTGTCGACCGCGGTATTGGCATTGCCGAGCGAAAGGCCGTGACCGCCTTGGTCAAAGACGTGCATCTCGCAAGCGACGCCCTCCTCGGCCATGCGCTGAGCAAACGGATAGACCTGCGCGATCGGCGCTGTCTTGTCATCGGACACGCCCCACACAAAGGTCGGCGGCATCTGACGCGAAACGTGCGTGGTGGGACAGATGTCGGCCAGGTGTTCGTCGGTCGCCTCGCCACCCGTCACCATCGCCAGGTAGTCGTTGAGCAAATCGCGCCCCGTCTTGCCACCTGTCTTGGGCACGCGCAAGTCGATGCGCGGATCGCGCGTCTGCATGTCGCGGACATAGGCAAAGTCGAGCAATGGATAGCCCAGCACCACGGCATCGGGACGAATGTCGTCCGGACGCGCCCCGGCAAGTGCCGCGAAGGGGCCGGTCTTCCACTGCGTTGCCAGCGAGGCGCAGATCATGCCACCCGCCGAGAATCCCACGACGCACACGCGCTTGGGATCGACATGCCACTCTTCGGCATTCGCACGAACCGTGGCGACCATCTTGGCAAGATCTGCCTGGGGGTGCGGAAAGCTCACATCACCCGTGCCACTCGTGACATAGTTGAGCACAAAGGCCTGGTACCCGCGGTCCAAAAATGCAAACGCCACCGGGTCCTGCTCGTGCGGAGCGATATGCGTAAACGCGCCTCCGCCGCAGATGATCACTGCCGGGCGACGACCATTGGGCTTGCCGGGCAGCGGTTCGGCCCCCATATAGGTAAACGTCGCCGGATATTCCTCGGTCGGCTCCTCGCCCCACAGCGCATGGCTCTCGACGATCATATATGCTCCCTTCGCGCGATTCGTGCGCACGTTATGTATCGCCTTCAAGCGTACCCCACTTGGACGCACGGCATCGAAACGTATCCGCAATAAGTTCCCTTCAACTGATATATCACATAATCCCAGCTCAGGGCCGTCGTTGAGCAGCGTAAAATAGAGACGCTGACCGAGCCGGTAACACACACGAAACGTTTCCGGCAAAACTACGCGTGCGCTACATGCGCACTTGATACGTTGGAGGCATCTATGGGTCTGCTCGATTCGCTCAAGTCCACATTCAACTCGTCGGGCGAGGCGTCCGTACCGCCCGCAGCAAGCTTCGCCACCCGCGAAGGCGTCATCTACGCTCCCGTTAACGGTGTGCTCGTCAATCTAAACGAGATTCCCGACGAGACCATCGCCTCGGGTATGCTCGGCCAGGGCTACGGCATCGAGCCCATCACCGGCACCATCTATGCGCCCGCTAACGGCCGCATCGGCGCCACCACCGTCACCAACCACTCTATTGGCATGATCACCGAGGACGGCCTTCGCGTGTTCATCCATGTCGGCCTGGGCACCGTACAAATGAACGGCAAGGGTTTTGCCCGCTTTGTCGAGATGGGCGATGTGGTCAAGGCAGGCCAGCCGCTCATCAGTTTCGACCGCGATGCCATTAAGGCCGCTGGCCACGAGGACATCGTGACCGTCATCATCTCCGAGCTCGATCGTCTTAAGAGCATCGACCATGTCGGCGAGTCTGGAACGCTTATCGGCGGCAACCCGCTCGTCAAGCTGGGCGACCCGCTGCTGGTGGCTAAGACCAAGTAACGAGTCCTGCGCCGTACAGCCAATAGGCAACACGCCAAGCGCCCACGACCATCTGGCCGCGGGCGCTTTTCGTTTGAAAACGGTTGATTTCCGATCTCAGCCGAACACATTGAGCTGACGGCACGCTCCCGCAGTTAACCGAACGCCCCCG
>CAVHBE010000228.1:3293-6371 GCA_963634045.1 Methanobrevibacter smithii | reverse complement strand
CGGGGGCGTTCGGTTAACTGCGGGAGCGTGCCGTCAGCTCAATGTGTTCGGCTGAAATCGGAAATCAACCATTTAGTGGTACGCATTAAATGTCGGATTCCGGCTCTACAAGATTTAGCTTTCAATATTATGCAGATGCGAATTATTCAACTTTGCATAATTTTTGGGTGCGGCTTGCACTCCAGGACATGTATATCGACTGAGGTAGCGTGTCCGCCCCGTTCGCTGGCCTCGCGCCGTGGTACGATTTTCGAGTTTGAAAGTCCCGCCGTGCTCCGGCTGCCCTTGCAGCTCGGCGTGCGGCCGCACGTAAAGGAGCCATCATGGCCGGTATGAACATGCAGCAGATGATGAAGCAGGCTCGCAAGATGCAGGAGCAGCTTGCCGCCGCGCAGGAGAACCTCAAGTCCCAGACCGTCGACGCCTCTGCCGGCGGCGGCATGGTCAAGGTGACCGTTAACGGCGAGATGGAGCTCGTCAACCTCACCATCGATCCCGATGCCCTCGATCCCGAGGACGTCGATATGCTGCAGGACATGATCATGGCTGCCGTCAACGAGGCCGTCCGCGGCGTCAACGAGCTCGCCAACAAGCAGATGGGCGCCATCACCGGCGGCCTCAACATCCCGGGCATGCCGTTCTAAGACACACATATAAATGAGTGCGAATCACAGTCTGCAAAAACTGCTCGATGAGCTGGGCCGTCTGCCGGGCATTGGTCCCAAGTCGGCCCAGCGCATCGCCTATTACCTGCTCGAGGCCGATGCCGAGGAGGCCCGCCGCCTGGCCGAGGCCATCCTGGAGGTCAAGCAGGAGGTCCACTTTTGCAGCCGTTGCTTTAACTACGCCACGGCCGACGAGTGCTCCATCTGCCAGGACCCGATGCGCGATACCACTCGTATTTGCGTGGTGGGCGAGCCGCGCGACGTCCAGGCAATCGAGCGCACGGGCAGCTACCACGGTCTCTACCACGTATTGGGCGGCGTAATCAGCCCCATGGACAAGATTGGCCCCGAGCAGCTGCACATTCGCGAGCTGCTGGCACGCTTGGGCCACGAGGATATCCATGAGGTCATCATCGCCACCAACCCCAACATCGAGGGCGAGACCACGGCGAGCTATCTGGCCCGTACCATCAAGCCGTTGGGCGTCGAGGTGTCGCGTCTGGCAAGCGGCCTTCCCGTGGGCGGCGACTTGGAGTATGCCGACGAGCTTACGCTTGGCCGCGCCATCGAGGCCCGTCGCGCGATTTAGGTGGCGAGCCTGCTCCTGCCGTACGTTATCTTCGCGGTCGCACGGGGTAGTCATAATTTCCCCGTGCGACTGTGAGTTTGTTGTGCAACAAAGATACTTCGTATCCGCTTATCGCATGGATGCTTCCGCTCGCATCCTTAATTTGCCCATTCGTTGCGCAACCTTTTGGGTTCGCTGATACACTCAAATATGGATTTGAATGAATGCGCCGCTTCTGAGCGGCGTGTTTTTGTTGGAGGAGAACGCATGCGGCCCGGTGGCACTCAGACAAAGCGCGGCGCCGCGGTGCGCATGCGACGCCGACTGGGCTTGGCGCCGCGGGCGTACGCACTGCTATCGTGCTCGCTGGTGCTGGTCATAGCTGGCGTTTCTGCCTATGGCATGACCGTGCCGTCCATGATGCAGGCGCATGCCGCACGCGAACCGCGCGTGGGGCATGAGGTCAAAAGTGATCTGGGTACCACGACTGGATATGCTTGGGCAAGTGTGGTCGCGCATATTGTGTTTGGCACCGACGATGCGGACGGCGCCGAGGCCCCGGACAACGAAGTCACGCTTGCCAATGGCAAAACCATCGTGCTCACCAACACCAAGATCATCGATCGGTTGTCCAACAATAGCGTGGCGGCAACGGTGAATAAGGTCGAGCAGCAGAAGGAGCAGGACGCCCAACAGTCCGGAAAGCCCGGTAGCTCGGATACTTCTGGCTCCGGCTCGGATTCATCGAGTTCGGGCGGCGGCTCTGGGTCGGGTTCCTCTACCGGAGGGTCTGGAAACGGCGGCTCGACGGGCGGCAACACTGACAACGATGCAAACTCCGGTGGCCTTTCCGCTGCTGAAGAAGAGAGCATTCACAGTTGGCTTGTGACCAAGTACAACATGCTCGACGGCTATGTTTTCCGTGCCAATGACGTGGTCTCGACCTATAACTCTACGGGAGATCCCAGACCGTGCGACAGCCTGGTCGGGGAGATGTTTGTCATTCGAGCCGAGTTCGGTCGTCAGACATTCTCGCCCCGGTCAAAGTGGTATCAGCAGTATGCCAATCTGTGGGGCTGTTACACCAACCTATGTCAATGGGTCGGCCATTACGGCGATGATGACGTCGCGCTCGGTAACTTCAACAATAACGTGGCGGCGCTTGCCCTATGATGACCGATCTTGCATCCACCACACCACAATCGCTCGGTCGCGATCCCATGGTCGGTCTGCGCCTGGCGCGTGTCGACGGGTTTGAGCCGGCCATTGCGCTCGGCCAGGACGAACTGCCTGCCTATCTGCGTCGTTTTACGATGCTGTTTGCCGACGATGCCACCATGCGCCGTGGCGGTATCGGCCGCGTGACGCGTGCCGTCAACGCCCAAGGCGAGGCCGTGGCACTCAAACAGCTCATCTTGCCGACGCGCGATGAGTTTGACGACGATGCCGCTCACGAGGCGCTGGTCGCCAAGTTCAAGGCGGCGTTTCGCGAGGAATACGAATGCCATCGCGCCCTTTCGGGCCTTAAGGGCTTTCCCCGCCTCTATGGCTGGGGCGAGGTCGACGGTGTGCCTGCAATTGTCATGGAATGGGTCGAGGGCGAGACGCTTGCCCGCTTGCGTTCGCGACTTGCCGTGGACGATGCCAGACGCCTGTCGCCGCTTGTGGCGGCGCGTCTGGGTCGCGACCTGTTCGATCTGCTCTGCCGTATGAGCCTGGTGGGCGAGGGCTTTGTCCATCGCGATATCTCGCCCGCTAATATTATGGTGCGTACGGCGCGTCTACCGCTTGACCGGCAGCTTGCCGAGGGCACCTTTGACCTGTGCCTGATTGACTTTGGCTCGT
>CAVHBE010000228.1:0-3198 GCA_963634045.1 Methanobrevibacter smithii | reverse complement strand
GAGCCTGCGTCGGCCGTGGCCGGTACCGGCGGCAAGGCGTCGTTTACGGAGCGTTATGCCACGCTGCGTCGCGCGACGGTTGCCTATGCCCCGCCCGAGATGCTCACCGACGATATTCCCGACCTGCGCGCTTTGCGTATGTCACCGGCGATTGACGTCTATGCCGCGGCAAGTACGGTTTACGAGCTCATTGCCGGCGTCGCGCCATACGAAGCCGCGCCGAGCACTTCGGGCACCTCGGGTTCGCGCAAAAAGACGCGCGACATCGCGAGCCCCTACCGTCTCAAGATGGACACACGGCCCGACTATCCCATTGGTGCCCATGCGCCTGGTTGTGATTTGACTCAGCTGCTCCGTCGTGAGCCCGATGTGGCGCTCGCCGCGGCCGAGCAGGCCCAGCAGCTAGGGCTTGAGCCGGATTCCGAAGAGCTACGCGATGCGCTGGCGTTTGTCGATGCCCAGCTGTTCGACGTGGTGATGGCCTGTCTGTCCAGCCATCAAAAAGATCGTCCCGAGCCGGCGGCGGTCGAGGCGGCGCTCTCGGCGTTTTGTGACCACTATGCGCAAAATGTCGGTCGTTCGCTCCGCGGCGAGCCGCTCACGCCGTGCCCCATGGATTCGTCTGGCCGCGCGGTTCGTCGCGCGGCGATGATCGGTGCGGCGGTCGTCTGTGGCGTGGTTTGGGCTGTGGTCGTGGTTTCGGCCGCGCTGCTGGCGTCGGGCGCTCGCGTGACGGCGACTTTGGGATCGCTCGTGTGGTCTGGGTCGCTACCGGGTATTATTGCCGCACTGGCGTTGGCGCTGCCAGGCATAGCCGGCGTTGCCGCGGGGGCACTTGCGCGCGATCGGCGCTCGGGCTTCCTGCAGGGTGTGCTTGCGCTTTCTGCCTGCGAGGTTCCGGTGCTGGTTGTGGCTGCATGTAGCGTATTTTCCCAACGCGCCGTGATGGGCGGCCTTGTTGCCGCTCTGGTTGCAACCTATACGCTTACGTGGTTTTTGCTTGCGATGGGCTTTGCCTTTGAACTTCCCGTTTCGGCACCGCGACGCACAAAAGCCCAGATGGCGACTCCGCTTGCCGGTGGAGCCGCAGCTGCCCGTACTTTTGGCGGACCTGTCGAAGTATCGTCCGATTCTATTTCTACGACCAAGGAGGCTTAGGTCATGGCATCTCAAGTTGAGCTCACCCCATGCGGGGCCATGTTTGACATCTTTAAGCGCGCGGCGCATCTGAGCCATATCGAGCTGTGCGGCCTGGTGCTTTCGTCCCGTCCGCTCGCCGACGGCCGCAGCCCGCAGAGCCGAGCCGCCGATCGCTCTTGGGTTTCCCGCTTTATCGTTCGCGCGCCGGTCGGCATGCTTCAGCAGCGCTACTTTGCCGAATACGGTACCTCGGCTGCGCGTATTATGTCGCAACTGGCCCTGCGCCAGCGCAATCCCATGGACTCCACGGCTGTGATCAATATGGTGTGCGGTCCTGCAGGTGAACCGATGGTACGCGCGCTCGAAGAGTGCCACCAGGACACGAATCTCTATCGCAACGCGCTCGATCGCCTGTCCCAGGCGGCGGAACTCATGCCCGCCGAGCGCGCCGAGGCCGTGCTGGTGCTGTTTGTCGCTGTCGGTTGTTCGGCGGATGTGCGGTCCTCGGTGAACTATGCCATCGACTACGCGCACGCGACCTGTGGCGGAGGAACATCCACGCCGCGTTCGCTTGGCATGTCGATGACCGCGGGCGAACGCGAACCCGCCCCGGCGCACCCCTTGGGCTTGCTGCGCGTACAAAACAGTTTTGTCGTGAGCGCCCCGCGCTGGATTCAGCCGAGTGAGCAGGGTGTTGAGATTGGCGCGCTGGCCACTGGTGAGGGCGATATTACCGACGTCGGCGACGATGTCTCGGCCCGCCATGCCCATATCTGGTGCGATGCTCAAAATATCTGGCACGTCGAGGACTTGTCGTACACCAACGGAACCGTGGTGGTAAACGGGGCCACGCGCGTCTGCATTCAGGTCGAGCCCGGCCGTTCCGCCCAACTCAATCCCGGCGACGAGCTCAAGCTCGGCGAATCCACTACCTACGCCATTCTCTTCGGTGCCCTCTAGCCGGCAGATAGGGACGTTCCTTTTAATATGAGCAGGACATTGTCAAGAGGCAAAATCGGGCCTGGCCCCAACGATATGGGGTCAGGCCCTCTCCCTATATCAGCCCGTCCGCGGCGACCTCGGCGTGTCTTACCGACGCTCGTCTTTGCAGTTTAATATCCGCCCGCGGCGATCTCTCGCTGGGCAATCCGTTGCTGCGGCTGAGGCTTCTACGTCGAACCGACAGTCTGTGCACGCGTGTGGCGCCCTGGGCGCTCGCAGAAAAGGGACCTGAGGTTCGCCTCAACGGCTTCGGATCGAACCGCTTCCGGGGTGACTGGCTTATGTGCGGGGGACCGCCCCCCTACGCCTCCTCGGCCATGAGGCCGACCGCCCATACCCAGCAGGCGAGCTCGCGCGCCGTGGCCACGTTCGCCTTGTTGCCGTGGACCCCGCGCGCGAGCAGCGCCTCCCGCCTCTCGACCAGCCTCCGCACGCCCTTGGCGGCATGCCTCCGGGCGCCCCGGTCCGGGGCCTGGCCCTTGGCGAGGTCCTTCGGCCGCCCCGAGCACGTCAGGTAGTGCCACGCGGCCTCGACCAGCGTCTTCCTCAGGTGCTTGTTGCCGGCCTTGGTGATCGCGCCCCTGCGGTCGCTCTCCCCGCTGGAGTGCTCGGAGGGCGTCAGGCCGACCCACGCCGCGAACGAGCGGGCGTTCCCGAACCTCGAGAACTCGCCGGCCTCGAACACGAGGTCGGCGGCGGACGCGGTGTCTACGCCCTTGAGGCAGCGGAGGGAGTCGACCCTCTTCCTCCACCTGGGCTTGCGGGCCTCGGCCTCGACGAGCCCCTCGAGCCTCGCCTTCTCCTCCGCCGCCCGCCTGACCGCGTCGACGTAGTAGGCGAGCACGTCGTTGTCGGCCCTCTCCGCGAACCTTATCGACTCGATCCGGGACCAGTGCGCCCGGGTCCAGTTGCCCTTCCTGCGGCCGGTGGGCGTCCTCTCGTCGAAGACGAGCCCGTGCCTGAGCAGGAACTTGGAGAGCCGCTGCTTCGAGCGCGAGAGGTGTTAGCGCTAATCTAAAATTGACCACTTTCGCAAACGCATCTCGCCGAATGCGC
>CAVHBE010000227.1:4637-6522 GCA_963634045.1 Methanobrevibacter smithii | reverse complement strand
GACCCAAAACGAGCAGGCTAAAGACATCAGCAAGAGGCATGAAAGACCACTATCCCAACTGGAAGAACAGGGCAAGGCCAACGGCACCAAAGGCCGCAGCGATAATCCAAAAACGGATGACGACCTTGGTCTCGGCCCAACCCTTCTTTTCGAAATGATGATGGATGGGCGCCATAAGGAAGACGCGCTTGTGCGTAAAGTGGAAGTAGACAACCTGAATCATGACCGACAGGGTCTCAACGATAAACAGGCCGCCGATGATGAGGGAGACGACCTCGGTGTTGGTCATGATGGACGTGCAGGCAAACGCGGCGCCCAGGGCAAGCGAGCCGGTATCGCCCATAAAGATGCTCGCCGGATAGCAGTTGAACCACAGAAAGCCCAAGCAGGCACCGGCACACGCGGTGCAGAAGATGGACAGGTTCACGTCTCCGTGCAAAAACGCCATGGCAGCCATGGCGAGCATGGCAATCATGGAGGTGCCGCCGGCAAGACCGTCAAGGCCATCGGTCAGGTTCACGGCATTAGAAAGACCGGCGATCATCAGCCAGCAAAAGACAATGTAGAGCCACGGGAACGAAAGGCCGCAGATGGTGGTCGAAAGCACGCCAAGGTCAATCGTCAGGCCGCCGGGAAAACGAATCTCGGGGGCGACGCCGCACCAGTTGACGGCAAGTACCGTAAAGGTGACACAGATAATGGTTAGGCCGATCATCTTGGCATGAGGCGTCAGACCGAGCGAGCGCCCATGCGTAACGGAGGTCAGGTCGTCGATCAGGCCCAGCACGCCGGTCGCCAGCGTGGCGAGCAGCACGAGCACGAGCTCGGTGGTGAGCTTGCCCATCAGCAGGCAGGTCAGCGAAATCGCGACGAGAATGACAACGCCACCCATGGTGGGCGTTCCCTGCTTAACCAAATGACGCTTGGGGCCGTCGGCACGAACCTGCTGGCCGATACCCTCGACCTTGAGCAGCTTGATCCACCACGGCATGAGCAGCAGCGCAATGGCAGCGGCGATGCCAAGCCCCAAAAAAGCCTGATACGTTGGATACGAGGGATTGCCGAACATGGGCTAGCACACACCTTCCACAAAGCGGTCGAGCTCAACAAAGCGGGAACCCTTGACCAGTACAACATCATGTTTTTCAAGCGCGCCGCCCATGCGGTCGAGCACCTGCTGATAATCGGAGAACACCTGGATGCGGTCCTCGTCCATGCCCATCATGCGCGCGGCATCGGCCATAAGCTGGGCAAGCTCACCACCCACGCACGCCAGCATGTCGAGCTTCTTGGCGGCGGCATAGGCGCCCACGAGCTCATGCATGCGAGGAGCCTCATCGCCCATCTCGCCCATCTCGCCCAGGATCGCCATGCGAGACCCCGTGCACGAAAGCGAGCACAGTAGATCGAGGCCAGCAGCCATGGATTCGGCACTGGCGTTATAGGAATCGTCGATGACGCGGGCACCGCTCTTGGCGCGCTTGATCTCCTGGCGGTGACCGGTGATCGTGAGGCCCCTAAAAGCAGCATCGATCTGCTCGGGCGTCACGCCCAGGCGATAGGAAACCGCGGCGGCCTTAACGGCATTAGGAACGGACTGCACGCCGGGGATGGCAAGCATGGTATCGATCGTCTCACCCTGGCCAAAATCGAGCGTAAAGACCGGACGTCCCTCGTCATCAACACGAATGTCGCGGGCACGGACCTCATCGTCGTCCGAGACGCCGGCCAGCATAACGTCGATACCAGCAGGCTGGGCGAACGTATCGCGAATGAACGGCGTAAAGTCGTCCTCACCGCCCAAAACCAGCAGCGGCAAGAAGTCGCCGGCGGCGCACATACCCTGGACAATCTCGGCCTTAGCGCGGGCGATGTTCTCGCGGCT
>CAVHBE010000227.1:1912-4627 GCA_963634045.1 Methanobrevibacter smithii | reverse complement strand
CATCTCGAGCACCAGGACCTCGGTATCGGCCGGAGCGGAAAGCACCGTGAGCGGCATGCCGATCAGGTTATTGAAATTGCCCTTGGTGGCCCAGACACGATAGCGCTTGGCGAGCACGGCGGCGAGCACGTCCTTGGTCGTCGTCTTGCCGATGGAACCGGTAATGCCAACGACCAGGCAGCCAAGCTCCAGGCGATACGTGTGCGCCAAACGCAGCAGAAACTCCTCGGGATCATCGGTCAGCAGGATGGCGCACCCCTTGTCCTGCGCCAGCGAGACCAGCTCAGCCTCGGGCTCACGCGTCATCACGACGGCGCCGGCACCCGACTGGACGGCACGGGAAGCAAAATCATTGCCGTCGACGTTTTCACCGGGAAAGGCGACGAAAATCGTCCCTTCCTCGACCTGGCGCGAGTCGATAACGCACCCGCGGCATACCCGATCGGCTTCTCCCGTCACGGTTCGGGCCCCTGTTGCGGCCGCGAGGTTGTTGACGGCGATCTCTATCATTGCAGCTCCCCTGTAAACCTAATAATGCTATCGGCGTATTGTATCCCAGCGCCGCACATGCGTGGTGCAGGGCATGTGAACACCCTCATATGGGACAACAAACAACGCCCCAAAGATTGTAACCCCCTACTTCGTGTGCGGGATACCCAGCACGTCGAGCGCGTTGGCCATAATGGACTGGAACGGCACCGCAGCGGCATCTGAGCCGCTCGGCGTTCCGTCGAGCGTGATATAGCACAGCACCTTGGGCGATTGTGCCGGTGCAAAGCCCATAAAGGACGACATGTAGTTCTCCTTGAGGTAGCCGCCGTTCTCGTCGGCACGTTCGGCCGTACCGGTCTTACCCGCCACGTCATAGCCGTCAACCGCGCCGCCCACGCCCGTTCCCTCGGACACGACCGTCTGCATGCACGATGTCACCTGGGATGCGGCGTCCTCCGAAATCGCGCGCTCGCCTTCACCCCAGTCCTTCTCGTCGCCTTTGCTGGACTTATAGAAGTGCGGTGTCATCATCACGCCGCCGTTGGCGATGCCGCCCACGGCACGTGCGATCTCAATCGGCGAGACGGACAGTGCCTGTCCAAAGCTCATCGAGCCCAGCGTGGCGCCGTCATACTGGTCACGCTCCTTGACGATACCCAGGCTCTCTCCCGGAAAATCGACACCCGAGCTGTGACCGATGCCCCACTTGTCCACATAGGCGGCAAAGTCGTCGGCACCGATCTTGCGCCCCACCAGGACAAAGCCCACGTTGGACGAACGGCGCATCATCTCGCGCACATCCATGGTCATGGCATAGTCGCGCTTGTCGGCATCGGTGACGGTATCGTCGCCCACCTTGATGCTCGCCGGCACCTCAAACGACGTACTCGATCGCACGACGCCCAAGTCGAAGCCGGCGCCCGCCACGAGCGTCTTAAAGACCGAGCCGGGCTCGTAGGCGTCGGTGACCAGGCGCAGATTCATATCCTCGGTCTTGGCATTCTCCAGATCGGTCTGGTCGTAGGTCGGGTACGAGCAGGCTGCCAAAATCTCGCCTGTCGTAGGATCGGTGACCAGCGCCGAGCCGTTCTTGGCCTTAGTCTTCTCAACTGCCTCTGCCAGGGCATCCTCGGCCGCACGCTGGATATTGACGTCGAGCGTCGTCACGATATCAACGCCGTCGACCGCAGCCACCTTTTTATAGGCACCGCCCGCGATATAGCTGCCGTCCCTCGCGCGCTCGCGTACGAGAGAACCGTTCGTGCCGGTCAGAAGCTTGTTGTATTGCTTTTCGAGACCCGTCAAGCCGTCGTTGTCTACATTCACTACACCCAGCACCTGCGATGCCAGATTGCCGTATGGATATACGCGCTTCATGGCCTGCTCAAAAAGCACGCCGGGCAGGTTCTTCTTCTCCAGCGCCGCAACATCGTCTTCGTCCACCTGGCGCTTGATATACACCCAGGTTCCATCGGACTCAACGAGCTTGCGGCAGGTCTTTTTATCGATTCCAGTTGCCTTGACCAGCGCCGACACCGTCTTGTCAACATCCTCGACAAGCTGCGGGTTCACGGCGATGTTGCGACATTCGACCGACGACGCCAACACGTTGCCGTTGCGGTCGTAGATGGTGCCGCGTTTGGCATAGAGGGTCTGCGCAAGCAGGCGGCGCGCATCGGCACGCTCGCGCAGTTTATCGGCTTCGACAATTTGATAGTCGGCAAGGCGAAAGACGCCCAAGCCCAAGCCAAGCCCGATGAAGCCCATGACGGCTTTGCGGCGAGGCAGAGGTGCGCCTGTGAGCCATTCGGTCGACGAACTCTTGCGCGACCTGGTGTTATGCACTTGAGGGCCGCCCGAGCCGCGAAGTCGCGACGCCGGGTCGTTGCCACGGGACTGCCCGACGTTGTAAGATTGCCGACCCGTTCCTTGATAACCAGAACGTCCCCGCGACGAGGGACGTCCAGAACCGCGGCCCCCATCGGAACCGCGGCGATAGTCATTTGTCATACTCAGCTACCGTCTTGCTACTGAGCGGTCGCGGTCGCGTTGGCGCCCGCGGCTGCATCCTGCGAAAAGTCAAGTGTAACGCTCTCGCTGGGCTCCACCATGCCATAAGCGCCCGCAAGGTCGCGAATGCGCGTGTCGGCGCCATAGACCGAATGCATGACCTCCAGGTCGGAGCTCTCATCGGTCGCCTTTTCGAGCGTGCTGGTAAGCTCG
>CAVHBE010000227.1:0-1902 GCA_963634045.1 Methanobrevibacter smithii | reverse complement strand
GTTGAGCACCTGGGCCGTAACGCCGGCGAGCGCCACGCGGGCGACGCCGATCGTCATGAAGATAGCCGCAATGATGCAAAACGTTTTAAGAACGCTCATGAAAACCGGGCTTACCGCCTGGTTTGCCTGACGGCCCGCGCCCGTGTAGACATCAAAGCGCGGCGCGCGCTGCTCACGGGGAGCAACGGGGGCCTGCGGCGTCTCACGATAGGCGGGCATGGCGTTCATATCATAGGCGAGTGCTGCGCTTGAAGTGTTGTAGCCCATGATATGCCGCCTCCCATCCCGAGTACGTTGGTAGTGTGTTTAAGCTTCGTTTATGGTGCGAGCGGGAGGTCCAATATCGCGCGGTCGCGCCTACAGACGCTGCGCCACGCGGATTTTGGCTGATCTCGCCCGAGGGTTGCGCTCAACCTCATCAGGCTGGGCAACCAAGGGTTTGCGGGTGATGACCTTGAGTATCGGCACGTTGCCGCACACGCACACCGGAATCTCCGGCGGACACGTGCACCCCTGGCTCATCTCCTTAAAGTGGTTCTTTACGATACGGTCCTCGAGCGAGTGATACGAGATGACGCAGATACGTCCGCCCGGGTTGAGCCACCTGGTGGCGGCATCAAGCCCTCGTTCGAGCACATCGAGCTCGTGATTGACCTCGATGCGAATGGCCTGGAAACTTTTCTTGGCCGGGTGTCCGCCATGCCGACGAGCGGCAGCCGGGATACCCGCCTTGATGATCTCGACAAATTGGCCGGTGGTTTCGATCGGTTCTTGCTCGCGGCGGCGCACGATCTCGCGCGCGATCTGCGAGGCGAACTTCTCTTCGCCGTAGACGCGTAGAATCCGGGCGAGGTCGTGTTCGTTATAGGTGTTGATGACCTCAGCTGCGTTTAAGGTGTTATTGCCCGGATCCATCCGCATGTCCAATGGGGCGTCCTCGTTATACGAAAAGCCCCTGCCAGGGATATCGAGTTGCGGTGACGAAACGCCCAAATCGAACAGGAAGCCATCGACCCCGGGCACCTCGGCCGAGCAAAGCAGCTCGTCCAAGTCGCCGAAGTTGCCCTTCAGCAGCCGGTGCGGAACGCCGGGAACCTCGCGGTCCAGACGGGCGCCAGCGGCCTCGAGGGCCATGTCGTCCTGATCGACGCCGAGCAAAAGGCCCGTCTCCCCCACCTGCGCGGCCATCTTTACCGAATGGCCGGCACCGCCAAGGGTGCAATCGCAGACAACGGAGCCGCTCTTTAGCCGCAGCGACTCAAGCACTTCGCCGAGCATGACAGGTTCATGCCGATATTCTTGTGTCAAGATCCCACGCTCCATCCGTTACCCGTGCCTTGCCCTTACGAGAAGAAGAGGTCCAGCAGGGCCTCATCGTCATCGTCCTCATCGGCCGCGGCGCGATCCCAAACCTCAAGGTGGTCGTAGTTGCCCACAACCGTGACCTCGCGGTCGAGGTTCGCCTGCTTGCGGAGAGACTCGGAAAGACCGATACGACCGGCGCTGTCCACGTCCATCGACGTGGTGCGCTTGTTGATCGCCCTCATGAGCTTCTGGTCATTAATGTCACGCGGGTTAAAACCCTCGTGGCCCTCACGACCCGCGAAGAGTCCTTCGACCCACTTATCGAAGGCCTCGGCAGAGAACACGTACAGAGCATCGACATCCAGGGCTTTGAACACGCGAACGTGCTCTCCAAGCTCCTCGCGAAGGGGTGCAGGCAGGGACAGACGACCTTTTGCATCGAGATTGCGCTCGTATGCACCAGTCATTCCCATGTGCGCCCTCCCCTCGGTTACTCAGATGGCACGTACGCGGGGAACCACCCCGCCTGTCGACGTCATCAATAATATGGGGAACTGCCCCATTTTTCAACACCTTTCCCCACCCCTTCCCCCACCC
>CAVHBE010000226.1:0-6794 GCA_963634045.1 Methanobrevibacter smithii | reverse complement strand
GTGGTCGGCGATGATGATCTGGTCGTTGGTGCAGACGCCTTGATCATCGATCAGGCTGCCGAGGAGCTCGACGCCCTCGCGGGCCGTGGCGCTCTCGCCCAGGATGATGCTGCCGTAACTGTACTCGCCCAGACCCACTTCCTCATCGATGAGGTCTGCTGCAGCGGCCTCCTCGTTATAGGAGGTGCTTAGCGTGGCGGAGCAGGAGACGCCCTTCTCGTTGATGCCGGCCTCGGAGTAGGCGTCGGTGCGACCCATCCAGTTGGAGGGGTGGTCGCGTACATAGCTGTAGCGATAGGTAGGCTTGTTCGAAGTGTATTCAAAAGCAGATTCAATCGAGCTGTACTTAAAGCCGGGTTCGTGGGCAGGTTCGATGCCGTAGTGCTTAAGATAGCGCTTGCCAAAGTCCTCGGCGCGGCCGTAGTACGTGTTGCCGTCCGCCGTGAGCTTGCCGCCCCTGTAGATCTGCGTGCAGGCGAGCGCAGACGTCGGCATGGACATGATGGTTGCAGCTCCAAAGGCGAGGCCTATGCCAAGCTTTTTGAGCGCGTTGACGGGGTGAGTTTTCCTCATTTTCCCTCCCAGCGTGCTAAAGCTCTCCGTTGCCAGAGAGCTTCAGCCAATAAAGACACCCCATTAGCGTAACGAACTGGAAACAATATTCATCTATGAAAGAAACTTACTCGATAAGCGTAATGAAATATGCGATGAGTGGTTACTTATACTCGGTTTGTAGCTTTACTTTAATAAAGACGTCCTGCAATTACATTACCTGAATAAAGCGCCTTGCACGGGGCGCAAAGAAAATCCCCCGCTGTTTGGCAAATGCATAAACAGCAGGGGAGACGATAATTGGATGAATATCATACCAATGTGGAATTACTTCTTCCGGCGGTGGATCACGTTGATCGCATAGCCGACGAGCATGGCCAAAACGATGATGATAAAGCCGAGCAGGGGATTGTCGTTCATAGGGTCCTCCTATTTTCCGAGCGGGGAGAATTCGTCGACGATGAGGTCGAGGCATTGCGGAAGCGCGCGGGCTCCAAAGACGCCCGAATTGCTGGAGATAATCTCGCCATCGAACTGCATGCCCAGCGACGGGGTGCAGGTGATCTTGGCTTCCTTGGTCTGGATGATCTTGAACTGCGGGCGGCCGAGTACCTTGCCGGCGGGGTCGAGTGCGGCGGTGATCACAGTCGGTAGAAGCTGCACAGTTTTTACGGGTTCGATGACCGCAATGTCGACCATGCCATCGTTCATACGGCAGTCGGGGAACAGGTTGATGTCGTTTTGGATGACCGAGGTGTTGCCGGCCATGCAGCAGATGCCGTCGAGCTCCTCGACAATGCCGTCATGCTCAATCGTAAAGTGCGCCACCGTGGGATTGGGCGTGGCGAGCGCGGAGAGGAAGTAAGCGATCTCGCCGATGTCGTTTTTGGTGGGGGCGGCCTTCATCATGATCTCGGCGTCGAAGCCCGAGCCGGCGATGATGATGAAGCCGTGGCGCTTCTCGTTGCCGTTCTCGTCGAGCCAAAAGAGCTCGCCCATGTCGACTTTGACCGTGCGACCGGCACGGCAGGCCTTGGCGAGCGCCGCCGCCTCGGGGGCATTGCCGATGTTGTTGAAGAACAGGCAGGCCGTACCGGAGGGGAAGACGAGCGTGGGGACACCGCATCCGCGCATCTGGTCGAGCACGTTGGAGACAGTGCCGTCGCCGCCCGAAACGACCACGCGGTCAAACTCGCGCACGTCTGCCACGGCGTCCTCGGGTTCCATGCCATCGCCGATAAAGCGCATCACGACCTCGTCGCCGCCCTGTGCAAGGGCGTGCGTGAATGCGAAGATTTCATCTGAGCTGGGGCCCGATGCCGGGTTGTGGATGATAAGGCAGCGCATACTTACGTTCCCGTTCTGTGACTAACCGAGTATAGTTGTAAGGCAATGCCGATATCCTACCCGTGTTTTTCGGGCCTAACCTTATTCGATGGGTTGATATGTACATTTCCACACATCAGGCTCTACTCGACTTTTGCCAGCGCGCCCGTGAGTTCGACGCGATTGCCGTCGATACCGAGTTTTTGCGCGAGCGCACGTTCCATCCGCGTCTATGTTTGGTTCAGATTGCCACCCCTGCTGAGAGCGTCGCGGTCGATCCCCTGGTAATCGACGACCTATCGCCGCTGGCCGAGCTTATGGCCGACGAGAGCGTGACCAAGGTCTTCCACGCGTGCTCGCAGGATATGGAGGTCATGCTCCATACCGTGGGCGTGCTGCCACGACCGATTTTCGATACGCAGGTCGCCGCCGCCTTTTTGGGCGAGCGCCAGCAGATTTCGTATGGCGCGCTTGTTCAGACGTTCTGCGGCGTATCGCTGCCCAAGACCGAGTCACTGACCGACTGGTCGCGCCGCCCGCTGACCGATAAGCAGATTGAGTATGCGATCGATGACGTCAAGTACCTGATCGTCGCCTATACCGAGATGATGAGCCGCCTGCGCGAGCTGGGCCGTGTGGACTGGGTGCTCGACGAGCTGCGCCCGCTGGCTGACGAGTCGCACTATCGCGCCGATCGCCACGAGGCGTTCCGCAAGGTCAAGCGCATCAATTCGTGCAGCCGTCATCAGCTGGGTATCGCGCGCGAGCTCGCCGCCTGGCGCGAGGACCGCGCCGAGCGGCGCAACATCCCACGCAAGTGGGTCATGTCCGACGACACGCTGCTAGCGCTCGTTAAGCGCAATCCCGTGCGCGTTGAGGAGTTCCGTAGCATTCGCGGTACCGATCAATTGGGGGAGCGCGACGTGGACGGTGCGCTCATGGCCATCAAGCGCGGTGCGAGCTGTCCGCACGATCGCCTGCCGCTCTTGGTGCGCGGACATCGTCAGATTTCGCCGGAGCTGGAGAGCGTGACTGACCTTATGTATGCGCTTATCCGCCTGGTTGCCGAGCGCTCAGGCGTTGCGACCTCGGTCATTGCCTCGCGCGATGACCTGGCCGACTACATTGAGCATCCCGAGCAGAGCCGCCTGCGCGAAGGTTGGCGCTTTGAGCTTGTGGGCTCGCGCCTGGACGATCTGCTTTCCGGCAATATGGGGTTGACGGTGAAGGACGGCAAAATCGAGCTCCTGTAGGGAAGCCTAGCCGGTTGAGTGGGTAAAATGCCTCCAACGTGTAACTCGACTCGGAGGAATTCGCATGCCTTATTACTATGGATACGGCTTTGGCATCGACCCGCTGTACCTGCTGGTTGTTCTTGTCTGCACGGTGCTTGGCCTTGCCGCACAGAACTATATCAACTCGACGTACAAAACCTGGTCCAAGGTTCGCTCGGACGGCGATACGGGTGCCACAGTCGCTCGCCGCATGCTCGATGCCAACGGTTGTAGCGCCGTGGGTATCAAGGGTGTCGCTGGCGAGCTCACCGACCATTACAACCCGCAGGACAACAACCTGTATCTGTCGGATGCCAACCGTTCGGGCGGTTCGGTCGCAAGCGTTGCCGTCGCCTGCCACGAGGCGGGCCATGCCGCCCAGCGTCAAAGCGGCTATGCCATGATGAAAGTGCGTACCGCCCTCGTGCCGGTCGTCAACTTTACCCAGAACACCTGGACCATCGTGTTACTCTTGGGCCTGTTTATGAACATTGCCGGGCTCACGACCCTCGCGTTGATCTTCTTCTCGTTTAGTGTGCTGTTCCAACTCGTTACGTTGCCTGTCGAGATTGACGCCAGCCGACGTGCTGTGGCGTACATCGAGCAGTCGGGCATGAGCTCCAAGCAGGTCAACGGCGCCAAGAAGGTACTGACGGCAGCCGCGCTTACCTATGTGGCTGCAGCGCTCACTTCGATCATTCAGTTGCTCTACCTTATGGCTCGCTACAACAGAAACTCCAACCGATAACAAATGGGACAGGCAGGCGCCGCGGGGATTCGTGTCCTCGCGGCGCTGTACTATGTGTTGGACTTAATTTCGCACGGGGCCGGAGCCTCTGTGCTCGATAACGAAAGGAGGCTGCGTGGCAGGCTGGAACCTAACCGGTAATGCCGTTTCCGCCGAGTTCGACGGTTCGGACGAGCAAGAGCGCAAGGAGCTCAGCGTGAGCCAGGCGGTGGAGATCGCCGCCGGTGCGCTCGATGCCATTCCGCAGCTGAGCGTCTTGGGCGAGGTCACGGGTTTTCGTGGTCCTAACGCCCGAAGCGGCCACTGCTATTTCCAGATCAAGGACGATTCGGCCGCCGTTGACTGCATCATTTGGAAGGGTGCCTATCTCAAGCGCACGTTCGATCTGCGCGACGGTATGCAGGTGAGCTTTAAGGGCAGCTTCAATCTCTATAAGGCTACGGGCCGCATGAGCTTTGTCGCTCGCTCGTTTTCGCTGGCGGGGGAGGGTCTGCTGCGTCAACAAGTGGCGCAACTGGCCGAAAAGCTACGCCGTGAGGGTCTGATGGACGAAGCGCGCAAGCGCCGCATCCCGGTGTTCTGCTCCCGCGTGGCGGTCGTCACCTCGCTTTCGGGTGCCGTAATCGACGACGTCAAGCGCACATTGCGTCGTCGCAACCCGCTCGTCGAGCTCGTCTGCGTGGGTGCCAAGGTACAAGGCGAGGGTGCGCCGACAGAGCTCATTGAGGGCCTGCGCCGCGCCGCTTCCATTACGCCGGCGCCCGACTGTATTTTGTTGGTGCGCGGCGGCGGCTCCTTTGAGGACCTCATGACCTTTAATGACGAGGAGCTTGCCCGCGCGGTGGCGGCTTGTCCCGTGCCCGTGGTGACCGGCATTGGCCATGAGCCCGATACCTCGATTTGCGACATGGTGAGCGACCGTCGCGCCTCCACGCCTACGGCGGCGGCCGAATCGGTGGCGCCGGCTATGACGGAGTTGGCCGATGTGCTCGAGGCGCGCTATCAACGTCTGGGTGCTGCGATGGCATCGATGATTGGGTCGGCCCAGGTCGACCTGGAGATGCTCGATCAGCGCGGTCGCCGTGCCTGGGATACCTATACGGCTCGCTTGGGCGATGCGCTCGATGCGGCTGCGTGCCGCCCGTTCCTCAACGACCCAACGTTTATGGTTGAGCGTCGCGAGTCTGAGCTTGCCCTGACGGCCGATCGTTTGTCCGGCGCCATAACGCGTTCGGTTGGGGCATTCCGCTCCAACTTTGAGCGTCTGCCCGAGCGCTTGATCGCAAGCACCTCAGGACTCGATGGCAAGCGCCATGCGCTCACGCTCGCAAGCTCCCGCCTGGAGCACCAGGGGCGCACGATGCTCAACAAGCCAGCATCCGACCTGGGCCGTGCGGCAGCCTCGCTCGATGCCCTGTCGCCGCTCAAGGTGCTTGCCCGTGGTTATTCCATCGCGTACAGCGATGATGGGGTGGCCACGAGCGCCAAGACCTTTAAGCCCGGTGACGCCATTCGCGTGCGCATGGCAGACGGCAACGTGGCGGCAACGGTCGATACGGTCGAGTAGGCCGCGTTTCATAGCGATAAACCTTTAGGAAAGGAAACAGATATGGCAGAGAAGACCCCGGTCGAGCAGCTTACGTACAAGCAGGCTTCACAGGAGTTGGAGCTCATCATCCGCAGCTTGGAGTCGGGTGATATGGAGCTCGAGGAGTCGCTTGAGAGCTATACCCGCGGCGTCGAGCTCCTCAAGAGCCTGCGTACCCGCTTGTCCGATGCCGAGCAGAAGGTCTCGGTGCTCCTGAAGGACGTCGACGGCAACGACGTGCTCGCCGACGGCGAAGCCGCCAACACCGACGACAACCTTTCGTTCTAACCATCCCGACCAAATATAATTACCTTGGTCTGTGAGAAAGGAACCAACCATGTGTGATTGCATCTTCTGCAAAATTGCCAACCACGAGATCCCCTCGACCGTCGTCTACGAGGATGACCAGGTCATCGCGTTCGACGACCTCAATCCCCAGGCGCCGGTCCACACGCTCGTGATCCCCAAGAAGCACTACAGTGACATCGCCGATAACGTGCCCGCCGAGACCATGGGCGCCATGGCCCACGCCATCCAGGAGGTCGCCAAGGCCAAGGGTCTGGAGGACGGTTTCCGCGTCATCTCCAACAAGGGCGTCAACGCCGGTCAGACCGTCATGCACTTCCACATGCACGTCCTCGGCGGCAAGAACCTGGGCGAGAACCTCATCTGAGGACGCACGGCCCGTCGCCTTGGCTGCCTTTGGAGTAACCTATGCAGTTTTCTCAACTCGAATACCTTCAAGCGGTAGCGAACTACGGCGGCGTGCGCAAAGCGGCTCGCGCCGTTCACGTGAGCCCACAGGCTGTCTCGTCGGCAATTAAGAAACTGGAGTCTGAGTATCAGATCGTTTTGCTCAATCGATCGGCGGGGGAGGCTGTTTTGTCTCCGGCGGGCAGAGAATTTGCGCGTCGTGCACGCGTGATCCTGGCACAAGTCGACGATCTCAAAAAGTACACCCAATCGGGGAACGGTGGCGTTTCGCCCGACGGCCACTTTCGTCTTTACGTCCCCTGTCTTCACGGGCGGGGGCGTCTTTTTTCCGAAAACTGGTACGACTCGTTTGAAAGCTCGCACCCTCAGATTCACCTTGATGTGTGGCATCAGCCAACGGCTACATGCTTTGAATCACTTGTGCTTGGCATTTCGGATGCGGCCATCTCATTTGAGGAACCAAGGGACAGTGTCCTTTCTTCGAAATACTTGGGTGAAAAGGAGCTCAAGGTTCTTTCGTGCCCAGCGGGTCATCAATCTGTGGGTGCTATGACCGTTCGTGAGTTACTGGGCGGCAGGTTAGCTGTTCCCA
>CAVHBE010000225.1:3194-7409 GCA_963634045.1 Methanobrevibacter smithii | reverse complement strand
GGGCCGGCCTTGGCCTCGGGGTAACGATCGCAGCAGTCGGCAACCAGCTTGGCCACATCGCCCTTGACCATCTTGTAGTTCATGAACTCGTAGTCTTCGGGCAGGCACTGGCGGTTGAAGATGATGCGGCCGATAGACGTCTCGAAGCGTGCGGTCTTGTTACCGGTGACATCGTAGTCGACGAACTCGTTCTTGCCGTTCTTGACGCGGAAGATACGGGTGCCGTCCTCGTTGATGACGTTGGCGTTCTCGGCGGACACACGGACCTGAATCTTGGCCTGCATGTCGACCTCGGAGCGGCAGTCATAGGCGTGCAGCGCGTCGTCGAAGCTCGAGAACACGTGGTTCTCGCCCGGCAGACCGTCGCGGACCTGGGTCAGGTAGTACACACCAATGATCATGTCCTGCGAGGGGATGTTGACCGGCTTGCCGGATGCCGGCGAGCGCAGGTTGTTCGCAGAGAGCATGAGCACGCGGGCCTCGGCCTGAGCCTGGCTGGACAGCGGCACGTGGACAGACATCTGGTCGCCGTCGAAGTCGGCGTTGAAGGGCGCGCAGACCAGCGGGTGCAGGTGGATAGCCTTGCCCTCGACCAGCACCGGCTCAAAGGCCTGGATGGACAGACGGTGCAGGGTCGGTGCACGGTTGAGCAGCACGACACGGCCGTCGATGACCTCTTCGAGGATGTCCCACACAAAGGTGGCACCGCGGTCGATAGCGCGCTTGGCGCCCTTGATGTTCTCGACCTTGCCAAGCTCGACCAGGCGCTTCATGACGAAGGGCTTGAAGAGCTCCAGCGCCATGGTCTTGGGCAGACCGCACTGGTGCAGCAGCAGCTTGGGGTCGGTAACGATTACCGAACGGCCAGAGTAGTCGACACGCTTGCCCAGCAGGTTCTGACGGAAGCGACCCTGCTTGCCCTTGAGGGCCTCGGCGAGCGACTTGAGCGGGCGACCACCACGGCCAGAGACCGGGCGCCCACGGCGGCCGTTGTCGAACAAGGCGTCCACGGACTCCTGGAGCATGCGCTTCTCGTTGTTCACGATGATCGCAGGGGCGTCCAGGTCGAGCAGGCGCTTGAGTCGGTTGTTACGGTTGATCACGCGACGATACAGGTCGTTGAGGTCGGACGCGGCAAAGCGGCCGCCGTCGAGCTGGACCATCGGGCGCAAATCGGGCGGAATGACCGGGATGACATCCAGAATCATGTTCGCGGGGCTGTTGCCGCCCTTCAGGAAGGCGTCAACGACCTCGAGGCGCTTGACGGCCTTCTCGCGCTTCTGCTTCTGGGAGTCCTCGTCGGCGATGATGGCCTTGAGCTTCTCGGCCTCGGAGGGGAGGTCGATGGCAGCGAGCAGGTCGCGGACGGCCTCGGCACCCATGCCACCCTTGAAGTACATGGAGTAGTAACGGGTCATCTCGCGGAACAGCGGCTCATCGGAGATGAGGTCGCGCTCGGTGAGCTTCATGAAGGCGTTGAAGGCGTCCGTGCGGAGCTGCTTCTCGTCCTTGCACTCTTCCTCGATGTCGACGATGCCGGAGGCGATCTCCTCGGGGGTCAGCGGCTCCTCGTCGGAGAACTCGTCAAAGTTCTCGGGGTTGCCCTGCTCCTTGAGGGACTCGATCTGGCGGGCACACTCGGCATCGATCTCTTCCAGATCGGCGGCGAGCTCCTCGCGCAGGTCGTCAGCGTCGGCCTCGCGAGCCTCGTAGTCGACCTCGGTGATGATGTAGCTGGCAAAGTACAGAACCTTCTCGAGGTCCTTGGACTTGATGTCGAGCATACGGCTCATCGGGAAGCTCGTGGGGCTCTTGAAGTACCAGATGTGGGACACGGGAGCGGCGAGCTCGATATGGCCCATGCGGTCGCGACGCACCTTGGCCGAGGTGACCTCGACGCCGCAGCGCTCGCAGACGATGCCCTTAAAGCGGATGCCCTTGTACTTGCCGCAGGAGCACTCCCAGTCCTTGGCGGGACCGAAGATCTTCTCGCAGAACAGGCCGTCCTTCTCGGGCTTGAGGGTACGGTAATTGATGGTCTCCGGCTTCTTGACCTCACCGTGCGACCAGGAACGGATCTGGTCGGCGGAGGCAAGGGAGATCTTTACCGAGTCAAATTCAGTAGCTTCGAAATCTGCCACAGTCAACTACTCCTTATCAGTGGTCGTGGCGGCGACAGCCTCGGGTGCCTCGGCGGTCTCGGCATCCTGGGCCTCGACGTCGGCGTCAACGCCGGCGAGCGCAGCCAGGTCGTCGAGAGCGGAGGTCTCCTCGGCGGTCACGGGGGCGGAGGCGTCCTCGTCGGCATCGCGCATGGGCTCGATGTCCAGTGCGAGGGAACGGATCTCCTTGACGAGAACCTTGAAGGACTCGGGGATACCCGGAACCGGGACGTTCTCGCCCTTGACGATGGACTCGTAGGTCTTGACGCGGCCCACGGTATCGTCGGACTTGACGGTCAGGATCTCCTGCAGGACGTTGGAAGCACCGTATGCGTACAGTGCCCAGACCTCCATCTCGCCGAAGCGCTGGCCGCCGAACTGGGCCTTGCCGCCCAGCGGCTGCTGGGTAACCAGGCTGTAAGGGCCAGTCGAACGGGCGTGGATCTTGTCGTCGACCATGTGACCGAGCTTGAGGATGTAGGACGTGCCCACGGTAATGGGCTCGCGGAACTCCTCGCCGGTGCGGCCGTCAAACAGGCGGGTCTTTCCGCGCTCGTCAAGCTGGGTGACAAACTCGGGGCGCATGTGATCGCCAAAGGCAGCGGTGGCCTTGTTGAGCATATTCTTGTTGGCACGACGGATGACCTCGGCGATCTCGTCCTCCTTGGCGCCGTCGAAGACGGGCGTCGCGGTAAAGAACGGACCGGGGACGTACTTGTCGGAATCGGCATCCTCGGTATCCCAACCGCAGGCAGCAGCCCAGCCAAGGTGGCACTCGAGCAGCTGGCCGACGTTCATACGCGAAGGAACGCCCAGCGGGTTGAGGATAACGTCGATCGGGGTACCGTCAGCCATGTAGGGCATGTCCTCGACCGGCAGAACGTTACAGATAACACCCTTGTTACCGTGGCGGCCGGCAATCTTATCGCCCTGCTGGATCTTACGGCGCTGGGCGACGTAGACGCGCACCTGCTCGTTGACGCCGGGGGCCAGGTCGTCGCCGTTCTCGCGGCTAAAGCGGACGACGTCGATGACGCGGCCGTAAGCGCCGTGAGGCATCTTAAGGGAAGTGTCGCGAACGTCGTGAGCCTTGGCACCGAAGATGGCGCGCAGCAGGCGCTCCTCGGCAGTCAGAGCGCTCTCGCCCTTAGGGGTAACCTTGCCGACCAGGATGTCGCCAGGGCCGACCTCAGCGCCGATGCGGATGATGCCGTCCTCGTCGAGGTTGGCAAGCATGTCCTCGGAGAGGTTCGGGATCTCGCGAGTGATCTCCTCGGGGCCGAGCTTGGTATCGCGGGCGTCGATCTCGTGACGGGTGATGTTGATGGTCGTCAGCAGGTCCTCGGCCACCAGGCGCTCGGACACGACGATACCGTCCTCGTAGTTGAAGCCTTCCCACGGCATGTAGGCCACGGTGAGGTTCTGGCCCAGTGCGAGCTCGCCGTGATCGGTCGAAGGACCGTCGGCCAGAGGCTCACCCTGCTCAACGGTGTCGCCGACGCGCACGAGCGGGCGGTGGTTGATGCAGGTGGACTGGTTGGAGCGCTGGTACTTGGCCAGGTGATACTCGTCCATGCCGCCGGCATGCTTGACGATAATCTTGGAGGCGTCGGCAAAGATGACCTCGCCGGCGTTCTTGGCCAGGGTGACCTCACCAGAGTCCAGGGCGGCGCGACGCTCCATGCCGGTACCGACATAGGGAGCGGCGGGGTGAACCAGCGGCACGGCCTGACGCTGCATGTTGGCGCCCATGAGCGTACGCTTAGCGTCGTCGTGCTCGAGGAACGGGATCAGCGTGGCTGCGACGGAGAGCATCTGGCGCGGCGAGACGTCCATGTAGTCGACGTCCTCGACGGGCACGTCGGCGGGAGCGCCGAAGGAGCCGTCGAAGTCGCGGGTACGGGCGATCACGGTGTGCGGACGGACGATCTTGCCCTCGGCATCGGTCGTGATGAACTCGTTGGTCTTGGGATCGAGCGGCGTGTTGGCCGGCGCGATGACGTGCTTCTCTTCCTCGTCAGCGGTCATCCAGTCGATCTGGTCGGTGGCGACG
>CAVHBE010000225.1:0-3184 GCA_963634045.1 Methanobrevibacter smithii | reverse complement strand
CGATGAAGCCGTACTCGTTGACGCGGGCGTAGAGGGCAAGCGAGCCGATCAGGCCGATGTTGGGGCCTTCGGGGGTCTCGATCGGGCACATGCGGCTGTAGTGCGAGTTGTGGACGTCGCGGACGGCCGTCGGCACGTTGGTGCGGCGGCTGGAGCCGGACTTGTGGCCGGCAAGACCGCCAGGGCCGAGTGCGGACAGACGGCGCTTGTGGGTCAGACCGGTCAGGGGGTTCGCCTGGTCCATGAACTGCGAGAGCTGCGAGGAACCGAAGAACTCCTTGATGGAGGCCACGATCGGGCGGATGTTGATGAGCGACTGCGGGGTAATCTCGTCGATGTCCTGGGAGCTCATGCGCTCACGGACGACGCGCTCCATACGGCTCATGCCGATACGGAACTGGTTGGCGACGAGCTCGCCGACGGTGCGGATACGGCGGTTGCCAAAGTGGTCGATGTCGTCAACCTTGAAGCCCTGCTCGCCGGCAGCGAGGGACAGGAGGTAGCGCAGCGTAGCGACGATATCCTCGTCGGTGAGCACCGTAACCTCTTCCTCGGTGGTGAGGTTGAGCTTCTTGTTAACCTTGTAACGACCGACGCGGGCCAGGTCGTAGCGCTGCGGGTTGAAGAGCAGGCCCTCGAGCAGGCTGCGGGAAGCATCCACGGTGGGAGGCTCGCCCGGGCGCAGGCGACGGTAGATCTCGATAAGAGCATCCTCGCGGGTAAGGGCGGTATCGCGCTCGAGGGTGCGCTTGATCACATCGGAGTTGCCGAGCAGCTCGATGATGTCGTCGTTGGTGACGGCGATGCCAAGGGCGCGCAGGAACATCGTGGCGCTCTGCTTGCGCTTACGGTCGATGGAGACCATGAGCTGGTCGCGCTTGTCGACCTCAAACTCAAGCCAGGCACCGCGGGACGGGATGATCTGAGCCTTGTAGATCTGCTTGCCCGAATCCATCTCGGAGCTGAAGTACACGCCCGGGGAACGGACGAGCTGCGAGACGACGATACGCTCGGTACCGTTGATGATGAAGGTGCCCTGATCGGTCATCATGGGGAAGTCGCCCATAAAGACGAGCTGCTCCTTGATCTCGCCGGTCTCCTTGTTGGTGAGACGGACGTCGGTCAGAAGCGGAGCCTGATAGGTCATATCCTTCTCGCGGCACTCCTCGACGGTGTGCGCGGGGTCGCCGAACTGATGCTCGCCGAAGGTAACCTCGAGAACATGGTTTTGGCTCTGGATGGGGCTGGATTCCTTAAACGCCTCACGAAGGCCCTCGTCCTTAAAACGCTCAAAGGATTCCCTTTGAACAGAGATAAGGTTGGGGAGCTCCATGGCCTCCGGGATTTTCCCGAAGCTGACGCGCTTGCGCTCAGTGGCAGTGTATGCGTAGGTCACCAGGTTTTTCCTCCTTCACGGAAATGCTCGGTGGGTTGGCGAGGCATAGCTTCGCCAGTTATCGCAACCTAATAGTTTATCAGGTACCGACCGTTGGGCAAGAAAAGCCTTGACGCGATTGAGTTTTTGGAATAGCAAAGTTTTTCGACAGAAAATGCGCAGGTAGATTGGTATGCATCGAACACCTGTTCATATATTTTCTGTGAACAGAGTTGCTGATGCGCGTCGCTGAATGGCGGAATGGCGGCGAAGGCTGATCGGGCGGAAACTGCGTCCCGTTTTGAGGCCTCAAACTGGGTCGTAGTTTCCGATTGAGCCCTGTTTGGGAAACTGTATCCCGTCCTGAGCCGGGGACTGCGGACGATTTCTTGGACCGTTACGCGGCCCTTCCCAGCGCGGCGCGGAACTCGGCCGGCGTGCGGCCGCCGAGCGCATCGCTGCGCCTCTCCGTATTGTATCGGCCGATCCAGCCCCCGAGCTCCTCGATGAAGCGGGCGGGGGTCCAGCCCGACCAGTCCCTGCCGTGCCAGAACTCCCTCTCGAGCAGGCCGAAGAAGCCCTCCATCGCCGCGTTGTCCGGGCTGCAGCCCTTGGCGGACATGCTCCTGGCGAGGCCGTGCCCCTCGCAGATCGAGATCCAGCCGGGCCGGCGGTAGTGGCCGCCGCGGTCGGAGTGGATGACGGGGCGCTCGCCGGGCGCGAGCAGCGCGCAGGCGTCCTCGAGCGTCGAGTTGGCGAGCGCGGCGTCCGGTCTCTCGCCGGCCCTCCACGCCACGACCGAGGAGTCGAAGCAGTCCCTGATGGCCGACAGGTAGACCCTCCTGCCGGAGGGCAGCCTGAACTCGGTGATGTCGGTGAGCCACAGGAAGTTCGGCAGGGCCGAGCGGAAGTCGCGGCGCACGAGGTTCGGCGGGGCCGGCGTCGGCTCGCCCGCATAGGAGCTGTAGGGCCTCCTCTTCCTCCTCATCCACCTGGGGACCAGGCCCTCCTCGCGCATGATGCGGAGGACGACCTTCTCCGAGGCGCGCACGGGCTCGTCGAGCTCGCGCAGGCGCGCCGTCACGAAGCGGTACCCCCGCGCCCCCTCGCCGTCCTCGGTGAAGATCCTGCGCACGAGCGCGCGCAGGGGCGCGCGCCGGTCGGGCCTCGCGATCGCGCGGCGCTGGTACTCATAGGAGCTCTTTGATATCCCCAAGGAACTCGTGAGTTCTCTCAAGGACCACTTCCCGCACGGCCTCAGGCGGTCTATCACCAGGGTCTTCTCCCTGTTCGACATCCCGTCGAGGCTCGCGGCTTTTAAAACGTCCTGCACCGCCCTCAGCACCGCGTTCTCGAGCCTGAGCCGCTCGATCAGGGCGTCCTTGTCCTCCGGGTCGATGTCGGGGTAGTCGGGGCCGTCCCCGACGAGTCGCGGCAGGTCCATTCCTCCACCGGCCCTTCCCGCGGGCTTGCGCACGTCCCTGATCCAGCGCCAGACGGACGTCTTGCCGGGCCCGCCGAGTATCTCGGTTATCTCCATGACGGTGAGCCCGGCGCCGCGAAGCGCCCTGGCCCTCTCCACCATTCTCCTACTGTATGCCATGCGGACTCCGTTCCGGACCTCAACGGTCCAACTTTTTGTCCGCAGTCCCGCCGATACTCTGGGATGCGCTTTCCGCTAGGGTCTTCAGCCGGAAAGCGCATCCCAGAATTCGACCAAATTGTGGGTCGCACTTTCCGGAGCTAAGCGGCAGTTCGCAAAAAAACGGGTGCAGACCGAAGGCCGCACCCGTAAGCGCTGTTTACTTG
>CAVHBE010000224.1:5678-7580 GCA_963634045.1 Methanobrevibacter smithii | reverse complement strand
ATCACGTTCGACCCCGAGAACCGCCCCGGCGTGTCCGGCCTGCTTTCGACGGCCGCCATCTGCACCGGCCGTTCCGAGGTCGAGATTGCCGAGGAGATTGGCATGGGCGGCTCCGGCCAGCTTAAGAAGTATGTGACCGAGGCGGTCAACGAGTACTTCGCGCCGATCCGCGAGCGTCGCCAGCGCTACGAGAACGACCTTGATTACGTCAAGGACGTCCTGCACGAGGGCAACCGTCGCGCCAACGAGATCGCTGAGCAGACCCTGGCCGAGGTTCAGGACGCCATGGGCATGGTGTACTAGACCGATTTGCTGGCTTGAGCTTTCGATTGCTTTAGGGCGGGCGCTACAACGTCCGCCTTTTTTCGGAGCCGGACTGCTTCGGCTCCGCCCATTGCACTCCCCCGATAAACAGGAACGGGCCCGCCGGCAGTCAGTTGCCGGCGGGCCCGTTCCCGAAGTACACCGTTGAATCGCACAGAGGGGAGGAATGCGAATCAAACTCAACAGGGCAGGCTTTTTCATCGCCTATTGCCTGCTCCGTTGCTGAATACAATATAGTTCACCGTGGTTTACTTTGCAGCATCAATATTCGCCGCCATAGCTTCTCCATAAGTTAGCCCCGGTAAACCTGCAACAGAAAACCACCACAAAGGGGACAGGCACCTTTGTGGTGGTTCTGGCCACGGCAGAGCTGTTAGAGTCCGGCAGGCCAACGACAGACGGCCAGGTCGACGTGCATGTCGTCCTTAAACGCCACACCCTCCCCTAGCAAAAGCTCACGTTGAGCATCGGGACCGCCAAAAGCAAAACCCTCGCATATGCGCCCGTCGGCAAACACCACGCGGTGACAGGGAATCTCGCCGGGGCGCGGATTGCTATGCAGGGCATACCCCACATACCGCGCACTTCGTGGTCGACCGGCAAGCAGCGCCACCTGACCATACGTGGCGACCATCCCCTCGGGGATCTGCTCGACCACCTCGTACACCCGTTCAAAAAAGCCCTCAGACGCCATCGCGTGCTCCTTTCCACCCGGAAAAGCATAAACCACCGCAAAGGGGACAGGCACCTTTGTGGTGGTTTATGGCAGGTCAGTTAGTTGGCGGGCTGGAAGAAGGCTACGGCTACGGCGCCAGGGCCTACGTGGGTACCGATGGTGGCGCCGATGGTGTGAACGGGCAACTCGCCCTCGGTGTGGCCAGCCCAAAGTGCCGCGCTGTCCTCGATATACTTCTTGAGCACCGCATCCGAAAGGCCCGTATAGCCGAGCGCCAGCGGCATGGAAAAGTCGATGCCGCCCGCCTTTTCGACCTTTTGGTTCAGCAGGTTGCGGCCGTTCTTGGAACCGCGCGCCTTGCCCAGCTGCACGATCAGACCGTCCTCGACAGCCACCACAGGCTTTACGTTGAGCAGCGTGCCCACGGCGCCGGCCGCAGCAGACAGACGACCGCCGCGCACCAGGTACTCCAGCGTCTCGAGCAGGCCGATGACGACCACGCGGTCACGGACGGCCTCGACGGCCGCCGCGATCTGGGCCGCACTACGGCCCTCGTTCACCAGGCGCAGGGCATACTCGACCAGGACACGCTCGCCCAGAGTGACGTTATTGCTATCCACCACGTACACGTCGCCGCCCGGCGCCTCGGCAAGTGCGGTACGGGCACTCTGATTGGTGCCTGATAGCTTAGCGCCCACGGTAATAATCACAGCCTCATCGCCGGCTTCACGAACCTTGGCAATCGCCTGCGAAAACGCGTACGGGTTGACCTGGCCGGTCTTGGGCAGCTCATCGCGCTCCACGAGCATCTCGTAAAAGCGCTGGTGATCGATGTCGATGCCATCCATGTACACATCGGTGCCAAAGGTGACGGACAGCGGCAAAACGGCCAGTGCTGGGTG
>CAVHBE010000224.1:2138-5668 GCA_963634045.1 Methanobrevibacter smithii | reverse complement strand
TGCTGGGTGCTCGACCGGCGACATATCGCTTGCGGAATCGGTAATAATGCGGACGGACATAGCGAATCCTTTCTTGCGCAGGTCCCGCGCAGGGAATTTTGACAGCAAGGCCCCGGCACGGTATACGCGCTCAAACAGGACTATGCAGTTTTTAATTGGAAGCAAAAACCTTGGCGGCCCTACAGCTCGCGCAGGGTGTTGAGAATCGTGCGCAGCGACGCATACATCTGCTCGCGCTGCTCCACACCCATAGCCTTACCGGTGGTATCGAGCACCTCGCGAATGATGCGGTCCGCTTCGCTCATGCTCTCGCCGCCCAGAGCGGTCAGGCGCACCGGAGCACGATACTTAACGGCGGCATCGCCCGAATCGTCGACCTCGACGTAGCCGCCCTCCTCCAGATGCGCGAGCGTACGCGAGACGGCGGCGCGGGTCACGCCTGCCATGCGAGCCAGGTCAGCGCCAGTCAGGCCGTCCTTGCTGCGCTCAAGATAGTAAAGGCACATAACGTCGGAGCCCTTGAGGCCCAGCCTTGCGCCCTCGGATGTCTTAATGCGCTGAATCTCCTTGTAGAGCCCGCTGATCAGTCCGACAAAGTCCTCGAAACGTGTCTCGTCGTTCTGCTGCATGGGAGACGACCGCCTTTCGCTTGCATAATGCTTACGGGTAAACATCTTAGTCGCATAAGGCGACACCCGTACCCAAATACCCCATTTGTTAACCCATCAACATAAAAACCACCACAAAGGGGACAGGCACCTTTGTGGTGGTTTTGACCGGCGAACATGATCCGCAGGCGTCGCTACAGCTCCACGCAGGGATTGTCGCGGGTCACAAGCGTCTTAACGACAACCGTCGCTCCCAGATAGCGCTCGAGCAGCTCGGCTAAGCGATCGATCGCGGCCTGGCAATCCCCCATCCGCTCGGGCTCCACGCACTCAATCGCCAGGAACGCATCGGCCGAATCATCGGACAGCGCCGTGCGAACGCCGTCGCGCCAGTTCCAGCAGCGGCACACAGCGCCCGCATCGTCGATGTAGGCGAGCTCGCCGGGCAGCGTCGGATCGTCCGCCTCCTCGCCAAGCGGCAAGAACGCATCGCCACCATCGGTCACCTTCAAGCGAAGATCTCCCTCAATCGCATGCAGGTCCTCGCCGCCAACGGGCAGCGCATAAGTCAACGAAATCGTGTTGTAGATATCCACCGCCGGTGTGATGTGGCCGACCGGCTTGCCTTTGAGCACGCGCTTGAGCAGGTTCTCAACTGAGCAACGCGCGCCCTTCTTGGTCTTGAACAGGCGATACGCCTCGCGCCATGCCTTGACCGGTGCGTTCTCGCTGATAGTGTCGCTGGTCAGATGACGCTCCGCATCGATATTGGCGCGGTCGAGAAACGCCGCAATCGCATCCACGTCCTCTTGAGGAATCTGAGCCGTGGGCTTCATGCCCTCCACGACCACAACACCGACCGCTGCCTGCGGAAACAGCTCCCAAAACGAATCCTCGGCAACGAAACTCTTCATATGCTCTCCCTTCATAGCGTACGCCCGAGCGAGGGCGCCTAAACAAAAAGCGCCCTCACAGCGGCCACCTTCAAAGTCCTACGGTGCCGCCACAAGAGCGCTTACGCTGTCCCCATCCGGAGAAGGGGACGATATGTCAAGCGTATTGTAACCCGAGTCATCCACGCGAGCAAAACCACCATAAAGGTGCCTGTCCCCTTTGTGGTGGATATGGACTCACGGCGAAGCTAGTGGCGAAGTCCCAGCAGCCCGCGGCCGCGATGACGAGCGTCGGCGTGTACTTGGGCGTGCGGGCCGGCGGCTTTGACGGACTCGGGCAGGTGCGAGTACTTCTTCTCGAAGTTCTCCTCGAACATCACCGCCAGGTTGTGCGCGGCCTCGTCATAGCGCGCGGTGCTCTGCCAGTATTGGCGCGGCACCAGGATGCCATCGGGCACGCCGTGGCACGTCGTGGGAATGTCGACGTTAAAGATGTCGTCGTGCAAGAACTCGCTGTCCTCGATGGTACCGTCGAGGGCGCGGGCCACCAGGGCGCGCGTGTAGGCAAGCTCGATGCGATGGCCCACACCATAACCGCCGCCAATCCAGCCGGTGTTGACCAGGTACACGCGCGTACGACCGTCGGCGATACGCTCGCCGAGCATCTTGGCATAGACCATGGGGTCGAGCGGCATAAACGGCTCGCCAAACAGCGAGGAGAACGTGGGCGTGGGCTCGGTGACGCCGACCTCGGTGCCGGGAATCTTAGCCGTAAAGCCCGTCACAAAGTGGTACATGGCGGCATCGGCCGTCAGACGTGAGATGGGTGGCAGCACGCCAAAAGCGTCGCAAGTCAGGAACAGCACGACACTCGGAGTGGTGCCCATGCCCTTAGTCCACGCGTTAGGAATGTGCTCCACGGGATAGGCCACGCGCGTGTTGTGCGTGATCGAGATGTCGTCGTAGTTGGGCTTGCGGTTCTCGTCGAGCACCACGTTTTCGCAAATGGCGCCAAAACGGACGGCGTTGAAGATCTCGGGCTCGTGGAAGGCGTCCAGGCCCTCGCATTTTGCGTAGCAGCCACCCTCGATGTTGAAGATACCCATGTCGGACCAACCGTGCTCGTCGTCGCCGATCAGCAGGCGCGTGGGATTGGCCGAAAGCGTGGTCTTGCCGGTGCCGGACAGGCCAAAGAACACGGCGGTCTCGTGCGTGACGGGATCCATGCTGGCCGAGCAGTGCATGGGCAGCACGTCGTCCTCGACGGGCAGCAGATAGTTCATGACGCTAAAGATCGACTTTTTAATCTCGCCGGAGTAGCCGGTACCGGCGACCAGAATCACGCGTTCCTGGAAGTTGATGACCACCGCGGCGCTGGAGTTGAGGCCCTTGATGGCGGGGTCGCACTGGTAACCGGGCGCTGCGAGCACGCAGAAGTCGGGCTCGCCGGTGCGCGCGATTTCGCGAGCGAGCGGGCGGGCGAGCATCTGCTTAATAAAAAGTGCCTGGCTGGCACGCTCGCAGGCAACGAGCAGTCGACGCGTGTGGTTGCGGTCGGCACCTGCCATGCCGCGGGTGACGAACACGTCGCGCTCGTTGAGATAGTCGACGATGCCGGCCTTGATGGCCTCATAGCTCTCGACGGACAGCGGGCGGTTGACCGCGCCCCAGGCAATCTTGTCGTGAACATCGGGGGTGTCAACGATAAAGCGGTCATTGGGGGAACGGCCGGTACGCTCCCCCGTCTCGATCACCAGCGCGCCGTTGGATGCCATGCGGCCTTCTTCGCGGCGGATAGCGTTCTCGACGAGCTCCGCGGCGGGCAGATCGACCAGCAGACGGGGTTGATTCTCGGCGGGATCTTCGACCAGCGTAATACCAAAATTGGACAGAACTTCTGCAGGGGTAACACCAGGCATGGGGCCTCCTTTAAAAACGCGGCACGTGGACGCGGCGCGCACTTTACTCACGTAAAGCCCGTTGTACCCGATATGCAAAAACGTTTTTGCGGCAAGGGCGGCAAGCCCGC
>CAVHBE010000224.1:0-2089 GCA_963634045.1 Methanobrevibacter smithii | reverse complement strand
CACCTACGCCGACTAGTCATCGGGGACGTTCTTAAACGACTAGTCATTGGGGACACTCTTGAACAGGCAACATTCAAGGAGTGTCCCCGGATGCCGGCACTTAGGGACGTTCCCAAAGTGCCGGCACATAAGGAACGTCCCTAAGTGCCGACTACCGAATGGCGCCGCCGAAATTATCGAACAACCTGTTCAAAAACACGAGCGGACACCGCGGTGTCTATACTAGAGCGCAGCAATAGAAAGGACCCCGCTTTGAGCATCACGCCCCTCGATAGCATTCGCCGCGCCATCGCCCGCCGTAACGGCATCTCCAACCCCGCTGCATCGAAAGACGGCGCCGCGAAGGCCCAGGGCGGCCGCATCGAGAACGGCCTGTTCCCCGCCTCCCACACGGCCGAAGAGCTCGCGCGCATCCAGGAGCTGAGCCAGCGCAACGCCGGCGGACCCGATAGCAGCCAAGCCACACGTCGCCGGCGCGAACGCGATCGGGAGCCCGGCCCCGTCCGCCGCATGGTCAACGCTTGGTGGAACCGCCTGCTCGGCGCCGTCTACGGCGGCGGCTTCTCCATGCAGGAAGCGGAATACGAGGAGCACGCCACCAGTCGCGACTATCTTTGGAACACCCTCGGCACCGCCGTGTGGGGCTTGGCGTTTCCGCTGCTCACCATCGTGTCTACGCAGCTCGTGGGCGCCGAAGAAGCCGGCAAGTTCTCCATCGCCTTTGTCACCGGCACGCTCATCATGATCGCATGCAACTACGGCGTGCGCAATTTCCAGGTCTCAGACATCGACGAAAAGACGTCCTTTGCCTCCTACCAGCTCAACCGCTGGCTTTGTGGAGCGCTCGCCCTAGGCTGCGGCTTCATGTACAGCAGCGCCCGCGGCTATGATGCGCAGATGGCGACGATCGGCCTGGGCGTCTACCTGTATAAGGTCATCGACGGCGTCGCCGACGTGTACGAAGGCCGCCTGCAGCAGGCCGACAAACTCTACTTGGCTGGAATGA
Organism: Methanobrevibacter smithii; assembly: GCA_963634045.1. Classification (GTDB taxonomy): domain Bacteria; phylum Actinomycetota; class Coriobacteriia; order Coriobacteriales; family Coriobacteriaceae; genus Collinsella. The sequence goes on along the minus strand of CAVHBE010000224.1, from coordinate 1,083 downwards.
GCCAAACGCTACGCTCCGTCGGCGTCATCGCGGTCTTCAGCGTGGCGCTGTTCCTCACGCGCAGCATGCCCATCGCGGCCATGGCCATGGGTGTCACCGTGATCGCCTCGCTCGTGCTGGTCACCGCGCCGCTCGCCCTGCTCGAGACCGAAAAATCGCGCCACGTGAGCCTGCGCGAGGTCGGCCACCTGTTTGTCCAGTGCGCCCCGCTCTTTGGTGCACTGTTCCTGTTCAACCTTATTGAGAGCATGCCCAAGTTTGTGATGGAAGGCACGCTGGCATACAAATATCAGCTGTACTTTAATGCCCTGTTCTTTCCGGCGCAGGCTATTTTGCTGAGCATTGGATTTATCTATAAACCGCAGCTCCTGCGCTTGTCGAGCATTTGGGCTAATCCTCGCAAGCGTCGTCGCTTTGACCTGATTATTGTTGCCGTTATGGCGCTGATCGTGGTCATCACCGGCGTGTGCGCCGTATTTATGGCAGGTCCCGGTATTCCCCTCATGAGCTTTATGTACGGCCTCAGCTTTGAACGCTACCGTACGCTGGCGCTGCTAATGGTCGTTGCCGGCGGCGTCACCGCGGCCATCGACTTTATCTACGCCATCATCACGGTGCTGCGCCATGCCGGCGACGTCACCAAGGTCTACCTGATTTGTTTTGCCGTGAGCGTGGTGCTGCCGGTGATTCTGATCAATCTGCTCGGCCTGATGGGCGCCGTCGTGAGCTACCTAGCCATCATGGCCCTACTCCTGGTGCTGCTGATAATCGAGTACGCCCACATCCGCCAACGCATCGAGCGCGACCGGAACCCATACGGTGCCTAATTAGCTGCCCCGGTCACCGGAATTTGCGATGGAATCGCCCCGGCTGGGGTCTCGTTGAAGACAATATGCATCGCGTAAAACTAAGTGAGTAGGTTTTTACCGAATCCCCGACCACACCGACAGAGCACAAGTTTGTGACCTGCGGTTTTATTGAGGCAAATATGTTGGGTGCTCGGCATTTCCAAAAAAGTCTACTCACTTAGCCGGCGGGCAGCCAAATGATTATTTAATCCCCGTCCCAGAGAAATCAATTAGC
>CAVHBE010000223.1:2826-7774 GCA_963634045.1 Methanobrevibacter smithii | reverse complement strand
GCTCATAGATATCTCCCTTTGCATTGGTTGCTTTACTGGGACAGAGTATGAGCGCTCATATGACCATCGTAAAATATATGTTTATAGCAGTTTGATATAGATGTTTCCTATATCAGTCTGGACTGTCATAAAGAGACTTGAACCGTGCGGAGCACAGCAGTCTAGATATGCTGACGAATCGCGTCGATATAGGCCCGACCGTAGCGCGTAAGCGTCGTGTTCTTGCGCGTGATGATGCCAATCTCCATGTACTCGTCCACGTCGAGCGGAATCGAGATAATGCCGGGGCCGTTGAGCTCGTGGCTGATCACGCCCGAGCATACCGTGTAGCCGTTGAGGCCCATGGCCAAATTGAACAACGTCGCACGGTCGCGCACGCGGATATTTTTGCGACGCTCGAACGTCGAGGTCAGCTCCTCGGAATAGTAAAACGAGTTGTAGCTGCCCTGCTCGTAGGACAGGAACGGGTAGTCTTCCAGATCCTCGAGCGTCACGCTGGAGCGGTCCGCCAGCGGATGGTCGGCGCAGACGAAGACATGCGGCGTGGCGCAGAAGAGTCCTTCGAACACGAGCTCGTTGGCCACCAGCATGCGCTCGATGACCTCGCGGTTATGCTCGGATAAGTACAGGATGCCCAGTTCGCTTTTCATATGCGCGACGTCCTCGATAATCTCGTGAGTCTGCTCCTCGCGCAGGGTGAAGTCGTAACGCGCGGCATCGAACTCGCGGATCACGTCGACAAACGCGTTGACGGCAAAGGAATAATGCTGGCAGCTCACACTAAAGTGCGGCACCTGCTCGGATGCGCCCTTGTACTTGCCCTCGAGCAGGTCGGCCTGGTCGAGTACCTGGCGCGCATAGCCCAAGAAGGTCTCGCCTTCCTCGGACACAATGACACCCTTGTTGGTGCGCTCAAAGATGTGCACACCCATCTCGTTTTCGAGATCGCGAATCGACGCGGTAATCGAAGGCTGCGACACAAAGAGACGGCGCGAGGCCTCGGTAATGCTGCCGCATTCGGCAACTTTGACGACATATCTGAGCTGCTGGAGCTTCATGTCTTTCTCCCTAGACGTTCGTGGCGGCAAGACCCGCCGCGTCCACCTGACGCATAAACGGCGGCATCTCCCCCGTCGCGGCGCAGGCGGCAATCTGATGCAGAGCCCCGGCGACCGCATCATCTGCCGCGGCGCCGATATGCCAGCGCGCGGCAGCCGTGACGGCCTCGTTGGCATTGGCGACTGCAACGGAGTTGGGAACGGCATCGATCATGGGCAGATCGTTATCGGAATCGCCAAATACGGCCACCTCGTCGGGCGTCAGGCCCAAGGCGCGCGCCAGCTCCAGCGCAGCGCAGCCCTTGTCCCAACCATCCGGAAGGATGTCGAACAGGCGCACTCGGTTGTTGGGAAACACGAGCGAGAGTTCCGGCACCTCAGCGGCAACGCGCTCGCGTAGCTCCGCGAGCTCCTCACGCGAACGGGCACTCCAGATATTCGCCTTAAACACCGGCGCGTCATCGACGACGGGACGGCACGGGGCCTCTTCGCCTTTGAGCCACGCATTGCCGCCCGACTCCATAGCGCGACGCACACGCTCGGGATTGCTCGTCACGCAATAGGCATCGTTGCCCCAAAAGTCATCGCCCAGGCTGTAGACTTTTAGAAATGTATCGTTGGTCTCTTGCTCCAGATAGTCGGCCAAACGCATCAGAGCATCGTTGTCGATTGCGCGCGAGGCGACTACTTCGCCGTCGACAAACATCACCTGGCCGTTACAGAACGCACCGGTCGAAAAACACTCGGAACGGTTTTTGAACATCCAGCCCATCGCGGACGGCTGACGACCCGAAACCGGCCCAAAGTGCAGACCCGCCACCTGCATAGCATGAATACCCTCAATGGCGTAGTCGCTGGCGCCGTCATGCCCGGCTGGAATCAGCGTATCGTCCATATCGGTCAGCACAAGTTTAATCATAAGGCCCCCATTCGTATCGGTCCTACCTATTGTAACGACCTGCCAAAATAAACCTGTCCCTTTTTGGCAGGTGCGCTAGTATAGGGAACAACAGATTCGATGCGGGAGTGCCGGCGGTGCAAACCACAAGGCTGAGAGGGCATGGGGCCCAATCCTTTGAACCTGTCAGTTAATGCTGGCGTAGGGAGCATGCCGCCTTTACAGGGGCGCTGTCTATGCACAGCGCCCCTTTTCTATGCCAAGGAGGCATGTGCAGTGATTGATTCGGAACAGCTTAAGCAAAATGTGGTCAAGGCCGTAGAGGAGATTCGCGCCACCAATCCGATGGCCGGCTCCATCACCAACACGGTGACGATCGACTTTGTCGCCAACGCACAGCTCGCCGTGGGCGGATCGGCCGCCATGGTCTATCTGCCCGACGAGGGCGAAGCGCTCGTTGCCGGCGGCGGCGCCATCTATCTCAACATGGGCACGCTCTTCCCTATCTACGAGCAGACGATTCCCCGCGCGGCGAAGACGGCACACGACGCCGGCAAGCCCTGGGTGCTCGATCCGGTGGGCCTGGGCATCGGTAGTCTGCGCACCCAGCTGGTAAACGAGCTCAAGCAGTACAAGCCCGCCATCGTGCGCGGCAACGCCTCCGAGATTATCGCGCTCGCCGGCCTGTGGGGTCTTGAGGGCGAGACGGCCGATCTGAGCCGCGTGCGCGGTGTCGATACCACCGACACGGTAGACGCCGCCCGCAATGCCGCGGTGGCGCTCGCCCGCTACACCGGTGGCGCCGTAGTCGTCTCGGGCGAAGTCGACCTGATCACCGACGGCACGACCGTGGCCAAGTCCCACGGCGGCAGCCCGCTCATGTCCAAGATCACCGGCTGCGGCTGCTCGCAGGGCGGCGTGCTGGCCGTGTATGCCTGCGCCGCCGATCCGTTTACGGCAGCCGTCTGCGGTACCGCCGTCTACAACGTCGCTGGCACGCGTGCTGCCGCCGTCGCCGATGCCCCGGCGAGCTTTAAGGTCGCCTTTATCGACGAGCTCTACCGCGCGAGCGCCCAGGACATCGCCGATAACCGACTCGAGCTCGAGGAGGCATAAGCCATGTCCGAGCCCGCAACCAATGCCGGCATGAACACGCTCGTCGCTGTGGCCATCGCCCCATGCGGCACCGGCGATGAGCTATCCGCCGAGGTCGCCGAGGTCGTGCGCGTCATTCGCGAGAGCGGCCTTCCCAACCGCACCACCTCGATGTTCACCGAAATCGAGGGCGACTGGGACGAGGTCATGCAGGTCGTGCGCGACGCAACCTTTGTGTTGGCGAGCAAGGGCATCCGCACCGAAGTCGTGCTCAAAGCCGATATTCGACCCGGATTTACCGACACCATGACCGGCAAACTCGAGCGCATGGAAGCACAGATCAAAAAGCAGGAGGAAGCACGATGAGCATCCGCGACAACCTTGATATCTCGGCCTATCTGGTACTCGGCCCCGAAAACACGCTCGGGCGCCCCGTGGGCGATGTGGTGGCCCAGGCACTCGATGCCGGCTTTACCTGCATCCAGGTGCGCTCCAAGGTGGCAAGCGCCCGCGAGATCATTGCGCTGACCGGCGACGCCGCGCAGGCAATCGCTCAGGCCGGCAAGACCGGTCAGGTCGCCTTGCTGATCGACGACCGTCTGGACTGTGTGCTTGCCGCACGCGAGCAGGGTATTGCTGTCGACGGCGTGCACGTGGGCCAAAGCGATATTCCCGTCCAGGTCTGCCGCAAACTTTTGGGTCCCGACGCCATCGTGGGCCTTTCGGCCCGTTGCGAGGAGATGCTCGAGTACGTCAAGACCGCCGACATGAGCCTAGTCGACTACCTGGGCATCGGCCCACTCCACGAGACCGAGACCAAGCGCGACTGCGGACGCGCGGCCGACGGCTCTATCATCACCAAGAGCTTTGAGGACCTGGCCGCACTCCACGCGGCAAGCCCCGTGCCCATCGTGGTGGGCGGCGGCGTCAAGACGGCCGACCTGCCGCAGCTCAAGACCACCGGCGTCGACGGCTTCTTTGTGGTGAGTGCCGTCTGCAGCGCCGATGACCCCTACGCCGCGGCCAAGGAGCTCGTAGACACCTGGCAGCAGGCATAGGCATAGGCCGAGCAACTGATTCGCAGCCTCATATCTTCAGCAATGGAAAGCGCATCCCAGTTTGGATCTCCATTCCGGGATGCGCTTTCCGCCGAGATGGCGGCAGCAGCCTCTACCCTGCCAGATATGCCTCCAGTGCCGGCAAAGTCGCCTCTGCATCGCGGCGACCAATCTGGTAGATGCGCTCAAGTTCATCGGGCTCGCGACACAGCGACGGCACCTTCACCGATTCGCTCGGCCGCACCACAAAGATTTCGCCGGCGGCCTCGCGACGTGCCAGGTCATCGAGCGTGGCATTGTAGACCTCATGCCGATGCTCGAGCGCTGCGACAAACTCCGGATAGTGACGGAACACGCGCCGCAGCATGGGCATCACGCTGTTGGGCTGCTTCACAAAGCCCGCCGGCTGCGTGAGTACCACGATATTGCGGTCATACCCCTGCGCAAACAGCCATGCGCTGGGAATAGAATCAGCCACGCCACCATCCAGATACTTATGCCCGTCAATAGCAACGGGACGCGTCGCCACGGGAATTGCCGACGACGCCCGGATCCACTCGATATCGCGCTCGTCGCCATACGGCAGATCGTGATAGACGGCCTTGCCCGTCTCGATATCGGTACACACGCACGTAAACCGCATGGGGCAGGCGCGATATGTCTCCAAATCGATGGGATCGCGCTCGATGGGCACCTCGTGATAGGCAAAATCGGCATTGAACATGTCGCCGGTTCGCAACCAGCTCGTCACGCTCGCATAGCGCTTATCGGCACAATAGGCTTTGTTGTAGCGAATGGCGCGGCCGATCTGGCGCGATTTAAAGTTGTAGCCAAACGCC
>CAVHBE010000223.1:0-2816 GCA_963634045.1 Methanobrevibacter smithii | reverse complement strand
GACACCCACCATATGGTCGCAAGTTAAGCCGTGCTCCATCCAAACGTCGAGCACGCCCGCCGTATACATACCGCGGTAGCCGCCTCCCTCGAGTGCCAGCCCCACCGTGCGCATCGTATTTGACTGTGCCATGCGACCATCTCCGTCCCCACAAATTCAAACGGAACAAGTATACCCGTCAACATATATCGTCTCAGTCGCATTTTCATCGAACATCGCATCGTCGCGCTATCGCCTGTCGAATAATAGCCGCCCACAGCATGTGCACCCATATATAATTGTGTATTGTTGTTTACACTACTCAGCTGTTATCAACAGCGAACATTAGCCGACAAATTAACTCAACAACGCAGCAAGGCGGGGGCCTGGATACACGCAAAACGCCGAGCAACGACGCGTGTACACAACGAGCTCGCCCGACGCAATCCGCCCCGACCTCAGAAAGCCGCTTAGAACATGGATACTGTCAGCAATTACACCGAAACGCTCGAAAAGACCGTCCGTGACCTTCTCAAGCGGCAGGAGGATCTGATCAGGACTGCCTTTACCGACCAGCTTACCGGGCTTGGCAACCGTGGCGGCTTTGCCCGTTCCCTCGAGGAGCTCTGGGAGCAGGACGCCCCCGTTACCATGGCGTTCATCGATATCGACAATCTCAAGCACTGCAACGACGTCTTTGGGCATGACGAGGGCAACCGCTATATCTTGCAGGTAAGTCTCTATCTTAAGCTGTATATGAAGGTGGGCGAAGCGGCGTTTCGCATAGGCGGCGACGAGTTTGCCATCCTATCTACGATTGCAACCGAGGACGACCTCGCCGAACGTCTGAAACACTGCCGAACGGTTCTGCTCAAAAACAACGATTCCGAGATGCCCCGCTCGTTTAGCTACGGAGTGTCACATGCCGACCCCGCCCTGGGCGAAGCTTCCAATCGCATGACGCTCGATGCCGACCATCGCATGTACGACTACAAGCTATGTCATGCCATGCACCTCGATCGACGCAATATCACGCAAGTTCACGCCGACGACTTCGAAATAAGCGATCGTATTTTTGACGCCTTTTCGATGCTCAACGAGGGCCGTTATTTCTTTATCGAGAACTTGGACAAACATCGCACCCTTTGGTCACAAGGTGCCTTGCGCGATCTTGGCCTTCCCTCGGAGCACATAGACAACTGTCGCGATTACTGGAAAACGCGCGTCCATCCCGACGACCTTGAGGCCTGCATCAACGACATCGACCAAGTCTACAACGGCACCAAGCACCGTCGCGTCATGCAGTATCGTGTGCGCAACGCCGTCGGCGACTACGTCCTTTGCCGTGCTCGCGGGTTTCGTATCGACGGCGACGGAAATGTCCCCTCGCTCTATGTCGGCGAGCTCGTCAACCACTCACTTGCCGAAACCGTCGACGCCGCCACAGGCCTCGGAACGCAGCGCATGCTGGCCAACGCCATCGACGCCTGCCGCCGCGATCGTTGCGAGACAGGGCTTATAGCGGTGCGCGTTCGTGGCACGACAAAGCTCAACGAGCTCTACGGGGCCGAGGCTGTCGACAACATGCTTGCCGAATACGCAGGCCGCATGCTGTCGATCACTCGCGGCAGGAGCCGGGTCTACCGTTCACGAAGCGTTCAGTTCGTCGTGCTCAGCAACGACCTAGACCACGAGGCATTCGAGCAACTGACCCGCCACCTTAAAGAGGCCGTTTTCGCTCCTGTTCGAATCGCAGGCGACACCATTACTCCCGTCTGCCTTGTCGTCCCGGCCTTTTACGAGCACTTAACCCATCAAGCGACCGCCGTTTTAGGCGAACTCAACCGTCGCCTTCGCACGGCCGGCGGGCTTGTTCCCAACGACAGCCTCCCCATACCCGAGGCTGAGCGCAAAAGCGCCATCGCCGAACGTATCGACTCGCTCACGGGTCTCTATCGACCCAGCGAGTTTATGCGGCGCGCCAACGCTTTTCTCGAGGCAAGACGCGACGGCGCCTGGTGCATCGCCACGGTCGACATGGGCCACATGCGCCTGTTTAACGAATGGTATGGACAGGCCGAAGGCGACCGCCTGCTTGCCGATGTGGGCACGGTCCTCAAGGACATCGAGAATGCCGACATGGGCGTCGCAGGGTACTGGGGCCAAGATGACTTTTGCGTACTCATCCCCTTTAAGCACATCACCGTCCATCAAATCTACAACCGCGTTCGCGAGGCAGTAGCCAGGCATGATGGCGGCGTAGGTTTTTGGCCGTCCATGGGCGTTTACCCCATCGATTCCAATGAGGAGATCACCATCGATGCGCAGGCAAAGGCCATGTTTACCAATCGGCGCGCAAAAAACGACTTTAAGGAGCGCATTGCCATTTTTTGCCCCGAGGAGTACAAGCGCGAAATCGTGTTCAACCGCGCGCTGACCGAATTCCAGTACGCGCTGTCAAATGGTCGCATCACGTACTATCTTCAGCCCCAGGTCGATATGGAAACCGGCGAGATTATTGGCGCCGAAGCACTCACCCGCTGGATTGACAAGAACGGCTCTCTCATTTCGCCCGCAACGTTTATCCCCGCACTCGAGGAAAGCGGCTTTGTAGTGACGCTCGACAAATATGTTTGGCAGGGCGTCGCCATGTGGCTCCGCGAGCGCCTCAATCGAGGACTTCGCGTGGTTCCGATTTCCCTCAATGTGTCGCGCGTAGACATTCTTGCCTGCGATGTCGCCGAGCATATGGGGTCGCTCGCCGCCCAGTACAACCTGCCGCCCGAACTCATGCACATCGAGATCACCGAGACCGCCTATACCGGAGAGTCCGAGGC
>CAVHBE010000222.1:0-4260 GCA_963634045.1 Methanobrevibacter smithii | reverse complement strand
TAACATTTCAACAAGAACAAATATACCCAAAACCAAAGAAAGAGCCGCAATAAAAGCAGCTCCCTCTCAACAAAGACTATCAGCGAAGACGCCCCTCCCTGGCCCGACGGCACCCGGGCGAACCGAGCCAGAACAACGCAGTCCCCGGTGCTGAGCGCCCACATATCGTCCCGCGCGCAGTTTCGCAGCAAAGCGAGAATGTTTGAGCACGGGATGATATGTGGGCGCTCAGCACCGGGGACGGTGGGACCTACTCCGTCTCGCCCGGTCGAGCGCCGCGAGCCAGGGCGTCCTGGTACTCCTTGACAGCCTTGATCCTCTGCATCGGCTTCAGCCGCTCGAACATGGTGTTGCCGTGCAGGTGATCAATCTCGTGCTGCAGGCACACGCAGAACAGGTCGCCCGTGGCCTCATAGCGAATCAGGTTGGCATCCAAGTCGTACGCCTCGACGACGACATGGTCGGGACGCTCGATCTCACAGCTAATGCCGGGGATGGACAAGCAGCCCTCGCTAAAGGGCACCAGATGGTCACTCTGCTCAACAATGACAGGGTTGATGAGCACGTACGGATCATAATCATTCTTGTCACTGTAGTCGCAGTCGATAGTGACAAGCTGAATGAGCTCGCCGATCTGCGGGGCAGCCAGACCGCAGCCGCCGTTCTCGAACATCATCTTCTTCATCTTCTCGGCAAGTGCCTCGATCGCCGGGGTGATCTCCTCGATGACGGCGCACTCCTGACGCAGACGAGGGTCGGGCGAAAGTACGATTCCGTTGGCTTCCATGGCCATCCTTTCGGGTTGTTACATCAAATCATAGGCGTCGACGTCAACGCTCACGCTCACGCCGCGCACAGAGCCCACCTCTTTGAGACAGGCGTCGATATCATCAGAGACATGGTACCCCACGGGCGACTTCACAAGCAGATGGAAGCGGTAGCGGTCCTTGGCTCTCTCGATTACACACGAAGCCGGGCCCAGCACCTGCGGCACGGCACTCCCCGCCCGCAAAAAGTCGGGCGCGGCAGCATGCCAACGGCGCTTGAGGAGCTTTGCAATGCGCCCGATGTAGCCCTGCGCTTCGTCTCGGTTCGCCGACCACACCAAGATGTTGACCAGGCGAACAAACGGCGGGTACAGCGCGTCGCGGCGCTGGTCCAGGTCGTAGTCGGTAAAGATCGAACGGTCGTGCTCAGCGACGGCGCGAATGACCGGGTCCTCGGGCAGATAGGTCTGGATGATGACCTCACCGGGGCGATCGCCGCGTCCGGCACGGCCCGCGACCTGCTCCAGCAAATCGTAGGCGCGCTCCCCTGCGCGGAAGTCCGGCAGCTTGAGGGCAAAATCGGCATTGACCACGCCCACGAGCGTGACCTCGGGAAAGTCGAGACCCTTTGCGATCATTTGGGTGCCCAGCAACACGGCGCAATCGGCGGCATCAAACTGCTCGAGCAGCTTTTTGTGTGCATCCTTGCCGCGCGTGGAATCGGCATCCATGCGAATAATGGCGACGTCCTCGGGAAGCAACTGGTGCAGTGCGTCCTCGATCTGCTGAGTGCCCAGACCCATTTTTGCCAGGTAGCGACTGCCACATTTGGGGCAACGGCTCGTAGGCGCGGGATACGGCTGCACGCGCCAGGACGAACCACAGGTGTGACACTGCAGCGTGTGCGTGCGCTCGTGATACGTAAGCGCGGTGGAGCAGTGGTTGCAGGTAGGGACGCAGCCGCACTCGCGGCACATCAGGAACGGCGCAAAGCCACGGCGGTTATGCAGCAGCACGGCCTTCTCGCGGCGCTCGACCACACGTTCCAGGCCTTCCATCAGCGGTTTTGAGAACATGGAGCGGCTGCCGTGCGAGAACTCGCGGCGCAGGTCGGCAATGCGGACTGTAGGCAGCACGGCGTGTCCCGGGCGCTCGGGCATCTCGACGCGCGTCCAGGTGGCACCGTTATACGTGCCACACCGGCAGCGGTCGAGGGCCTCAGCAGAAGGCGTGGCGGAGCCCAACACGAGCGGGCAGCGGTAGCGCCGCGCTATCTCGGCCGCCACCTCGCGCGCGTGGTAGCGCGGACTGGAGCCCTGCTTGTAACTGGTCTCGTGCTCCTCGTCGATGATAATGAGACCCAAGTCGCTGAGCGGGCAAAAGAGCGCCGAGCGGGCGCCGACGACCACGCGGGCCGCACCGCTGGCGACCATGTCCCACTGGTCCAGGCGCTCACCGGCCGAAAGGCGCGAGTGGAAGACCGCGACCGTCTCGCCAAAGCGCGAGCGAAAGCGGCCGACGGTCTGGGCCGTCAGCGAGATCTCGGGCACGAGCACGCAGGCCGAACGGCCGGCGGCCAGCACGCGCTCAATCGCCGAAAGGTAAACCTCGGTTTTGCCGGAGCCGGTGACGCCGTCAACCAGCACAACGTCGCCGTGGGCGTCAAGGCGGGCGCGCTCGATCTGCGTGAGCGCCTGCTGCTGGCCGTTCGTGAGCGCGACCGGCGCCTTACCGCTCGCCGAGGACAGCGTGGTCTGCTCGCTGCAGCCACGCCAGGCGCGGCGCTCCTCCACCACCACGACGCCGCGTTTTTCGAGCGCCTTGATGGTCGCCGACATGCTGTTGTAGAGCAGGTTGAGATCGCGCGTCGTGACCGGGCCGCACTGGAGCGCCTCGATGAGCTGACGCTGGCGAACCGCCGTTTTGGGAGGCGTATAGTCGAAGCCCTCGGGCGTAAGCATGACCCAACGGTTTTGGATAGGCTTGACGGCTGGGCGCTCAACCGACCATGCGCCGTCATCGCCCTTGACCACGCGCGGACTTCCACCCGGGGGCAAGAACAGACGCAGGCACTCGGAAAGCATTGCGACGTACTCGCGGCTCATCCAGCGTGCGATACGGGCGGCCTCTGCGGTAAAGAGTGGCTTGCTGAGGATAGCCTCGATAGGCTTGATACGCGCGGGATCGAGGGCATTGTTACCTTGCAGGTCGCCAAGCTCGGACGCAATGTCGACGATATAGCCCGCGGCGGCACGGTTGCCAAAGTGGACCAGGACCGTAGACCCAATCTGAGCCTCGTTGGCAAGGGACTGTGGAATGCCGTAGGCAAACGGCTCGGACAGTGCACGGGTGGGAATGTCGAGAACCACGCTCGCGTAGGCGGCAATGGGCTCTGGCGCAGGCTCGGGCTTGGCCTGCTCGGCCGGGCGGGCATGCTTCACGGGAGCCTCCTCCAGTTGCGGCGAACCAAACAGCGACAGTTGTTCGACCATGGCCCCTGTACCTCCCGTCCCATACGTCTTTAGAAACAAGAGCCCCACTCGTGGTGAGCGGGGCTCGGATACATGCGTTAACGCGACTGTTACAGCGCCATCGTGCGGGCGCGGTCGATGCGCGCCAGGCAGTCGTCGCGGCCGACAAGCGCCATGGTCTCGCCCAGCGGAGGGCTCACCATGTTGCCGCAGACGGCGACGCGCACGGCCTGGAACACCACGCGCTTCTTGAGGTCCATCTGCTCGGGCAGCGGCTCAAGCGCGGCGTCGATGTTAGCGGCCGTCCACTCGCCCACGCCCTCGAGAGCGGCCTTGGCAGCATCCAGAATGGCACCCATGCCCTCCTTGGCCAGGCCCTTGTTGACGGACTTCTCGTCATACTCGAGCGTCTCGGCCGTAGCGAAGATGGGAGCGGCGACGGTCACGGCGTCGGCCGGCATCTTGGTGCGCGGCTTAACGATGGCGGCAAGCGCGTCGATCCAATCCTCGCCGTACTCGACATTACCCTCGATGAGACCCGCCTCGTGCAGCTCAGGAACCATGATCTCGTCGGCAAACTGAGCATCGGACATGCCATTGATGTACTCGGCGTTGACCCAGTCGAGCTTCTTGGGGTCGAAGGTCGCCGGGTTCTTGGAGATGCGGTCGAGCGAGAACTTGCTGGCCAGGACATCGCGCGGGATGATCGTGGTTTCGCCGTCGAGCGACCAGCCGAGCAGCGCCAGGTAGTTGACAAAGGCGTCGGACAGGTAGCCGGCGTCGCGGTACTCCTCCACCGAGGTGGCGCCGTGGCGCTTGGAGAGCTTTTTGCCGTCGGCGCCCAGGATCATGGAGATGTGAGCGAACGTGGGCACGGGCGCGCCGAGGGCCTCGTAGACCATGACCTGACGCGGGGTGTTGGACAGGTGGTCGTCGCCGCGGATGACATGGGTGATCTTCATCATAGCGTCGTCGACGACGGTCGCGAAGTTGTACGTGGGCGTGCCATCGGAGCGGAAGAT
>CAVHBE010000221.1:7001-8952 GCA_963634045.1 Methanobrevibacter smithii | reverse complement strand
AGCCTCCCTTATATCGTTCCACGCGCAGTTTCGCAGCGAAGCGAGAATGTTTGAGCATGGAATGATATAAGGGCGGCTCCGGCAGAGCGGCGGACATTCGACTAGCGGATATGCGCGGGCTTTCCGCCCCAGTAGAAGCGGCAGAAGGCTCGTTTGCGCTTTTGGGGTTTGCCTACTAGCTCCATGGTTGCGATGGCGATGTCCTCGGCTGCGTGGGGGCGGCGTAGTACTTCGCCGTTGATGAGTAGCGCTTTGAGCGACTCAGGGTGGTCGTGCAGGTGACGAAGCGTCACGATGAGCTCGCGTGCGGTGGTGACATGCATGCTGGCGCCCATGCCGGTAAGCATCGTGGTGTTGGCCTTTTCCTGACCGTATGATTTGCCCAGCAGGATCATCGGCAGATGAGCGCACAGGCACTCGGTGACCGTGAGTCCGCCTGATTTGAGGATTGCCAGGTCGCAGCCGTGCATGAGGGCCGCCATGTCGTCCACGTAGTCCAGAACCGTGACGTTGTCGAGCTTCATGGCGTCGAAGAGCGTCTTGAGTCGGGCGGCGTATTCCTTATCCTTGCCCGGTAAGAAGACAAAGTGCATGTCCTCAAAGCTGCGTAAGAAGGGGAGTGTGTGGTCCATCGCGGCACGGAAACGCACGTATGGTTGGGGCAAACTGGCGCCGGCCATCACCAATACGACGGTTTTGTCTATGGGGAGATTGAACTTGCTCAGCTCTTCCTCGCGATCGTAATTTGAATCGAAACCGGCTCGGATGGGGATGCCCGTTATGCGGATCTTTGACTCGGGAACTTTGCGGGGGCGCAGCGTTTCGGCCATAAACTCGTTGGCCACGCAGAACAGGTCGGTGTCCTTGTGGGGCCAAAAGCCTTCGACTTCATAGTCTGTTGGTACGCAGATGACCGGATAATCGATACCCGTAATAACGCGGGCGCCCACGGCAACATTGGCTGCTGTGATGTGCGTTGCGACCACGGCTATAGGCCTGCGGCGACGAATATATTCGTTGAAGGCGGGGAACATAATTCGCGACCATGCCGTGCCGCCACCCCAGAGAAGATGCCCCGTAAGCGTATATCGCCAGGTCAGGTCGTAAATGGGGCGTGTGGCTCCCGTAAAAGAAGCCGCGGTCTTATTGCCGTCGAATTTAATACGTCCAAAATCAAGGATATCGAGCACTTCAATTTCAATATCCTCAGGGATTCCCTTGGTGCCGCGGATAAGGTCAAATGCTTGTGCAATCGCGTTGGCGGCGGCTTTGTGGCCCGATCCAACTGATGCGTGCACAATGGTTACCAGGGGTTTTTGTGCAGGTAAAACGGTCATTTGCTCCGGTTGGGGAGTGGCTTGCATGGGCAGGGGAGCGCTATTGCTCGTCTGCGTTTGATCCATCGATAACTCCCCTTCAGCTTTGTTACGCAATTTATCATTGTAGTGCATGAGTGTCATGTTCACGTAAATTTGGGTATGAGCGCAAAGAACGACAACGTTTCGACGAGAGGATTCTTCATGACTACCGATCAGCCGATTGATGTTGCGATTATCGGTGGAGGCCCCGCGGGCTATGCTGCCGCCATTTACGCTGCGCGTGCCAACCTGACGACGACTGTGATTGAGCAGAGCATGTCGGGCGGACAGATCGCCACGACCAATGAAGTCGAGAACTATCCGGGCATTCCGCTCTTGAGTGGCGCCGAACTCGGCGAGCGTTTTCAGCAGCATGCAGAGGGCCTGGGAGCACAGGTCGCATGGAGCATGGTTACGGGTATCGATTACGATTCCGATGCAGCGCTGTTTACGGTGCATCACGATATGGGCGATACGCTGGCCTCGAGCGTTATCGCTTGCATGGGTGCCACGCCGCGTCTGGCAGGTTTCGCTGGCGAGGATACGTATCGCGGTCGTGGCGTTTCATATTGCGCAACATGTGACGGCATGTT
>CAVHBE010000221.1:0-6991 GCA_963634045.1 Methanobrevibacter smithii | reverse complement strand
AAACAGGTCTTTGTTATCGGCGGCGGCAATGCTGCCTGCGAGGAAGCTCTGTTCCTGTCAGATATTGCCAGCAGTGTGACCATCGTGCTGCGCCGCGACCAGTTCCGTGCGCCTGATGGTGTTGTTCAGAAAGTACTCGAAAAGGACAATATTACAGTTAGGTACCAAACTAGTATTGTTGAACTTTCTGGTGAAGCGATGCCAACGACGATTGCCTTTAAGGACAATGCATCCGGGGAAATTCATACCGAGTCATTTGAGCCTGGCTCGTTTGGCATTTTTGTCTTTGCCGGCACGCAACCCCATACCGAGCTTGTTGAGCATCTCGTCGATTTGGCGCCTGATGGCGGCATTCTAACTGATGAATCTATGGCGACCCGCACGCCAGGTCTATTTGCCGCTGGCGATATCCGTTCCAAGCATTTACGCCAGGTTGTGACCGCCGTTTCTGATGGAGCCATAGCGGCAACCAGCGCATACGCATTTCTTCGTGGATAAGTACGATAATAAATCTTATGTAAGGTTGTTGTCGTTAAAGAAACAAAGTGGTTGGACGGTTCATCAATGTACTGTACAACCACTTTTACATACCGGCTATATGGTATGCAAAACTAGATAACCTAGAATACAATATAGCTATGAATGGAGGATCCTTATGAACCACGCTAAACGCGTTATCCCGATGTCCGATTCGTCGGTCAGCATTAAGCCTGAGGATATTCAACCCACTGTGCTGCCCGATGCATTTATTTAGTCCGATATCGTGCGCAAACTCAATACGTTGAGTCTGCCGCGCTATAACCAGTTGCCAAATGTGACACTCTACCGCGACCAGGTTATTGAGTATGTTGCGCTGTGGATGGAGCCGCTGTCTATTTGCGTTGAGCAGCCTATCATTACGCCATCGATGATCAATAACTACGTGAAGGTCGGCCTGGTGCCTGCTCCGGTCAAAAAGCAGTATGGTCGCGAGCAGATTTCCCGCCTGATCGCTATCTGCATCTTTAAGCAGGTGCTACCTATTGCTGCGGTGCAGGCGCTCTTTAACATTCAGCGTTTGAGCTACGATGCCCCGACGGCCTTCGACTATGTGGTCGATCAGCTCGAGGCATCGATTCGTTCGGCGTTTTCCGTCGAGCAGACGCCGGTTCCCGATACGGCGCATCAGGTAACGCGTGAGTCGCTGCTTGTGCGCAGCGCGGTTTCATCCTTTGTTTCGAAGGCTTACCTGATGAGCTATCTCAAGTTCAGTGGGTTTAGTAGTTAATTGACCTGAAAGGAGGTGGGACAACGAACTACAGATTAATTTGTCCCACCTTGACTCTATTTGCCCGAAGCTACGCCCATGCCGTAGCCGATGATGAGGCCGTGCATCTCGGCGTAATAGGAATCCAGGCCGTTGCAGGGCATGATGATGGTCTTGGAGCCGGGCCAATGCTCAATAATGCGATCGGCCAGCGCCTGGGCGCTCGATGGGTTCTCCACATGGTCGATGATGACCTCACCGCCCGTAAAGCCCTCGGCTTCCATAGTGTCGATGATCTTGTTGAGCATCTTCTTTTCGCCAGGCGTGTGCCCCACGAGTTCGATTTTACCGGCCTCACTCGCCGTGCCCAAAATGCGGATATTGAGCTTGTTGGCAATGACGCCAGCTGCCTTAGGGATACGTCCGGCTTTGGCGAGGTTTTCGTAATTGCACAAACTGAAGAGGATTTTGCTGTTCTGTTCAAGGCTATCGAAGTATGCGCAAGCATCCTCGAATGAGACATTCGGATTGTCTGCAAGATAGCGGTCGAACAGCAAGAAAATGAGGTCCATTTTGCCGCCAGCTGCGCGTGAATTGACTAGATGAATCTGTCGGTCAGGCTCCTCGGCAAGAACCATATCGCGAGCCGTGGCTGCCGCGTTGTAGCTGCCCGACACGCCCTCAGAGATCGGCATGCAGATGGTCTTGTCTGCCAATTTGAAGAGCTCGGCCCACTCCCCTACGCTGGGACAAGCGCTCGAAGAAGCGTTCGTCTCCGACTGAACAGCGCAGTTGAGCTCATGAACATCGAGAGAAAGGTCATCGACGAATTCACGCTCCCCCACTCGAATTTTGAGGGGCGCAAATGCAAAGGTGGTATGGGGCGCGGTCGGTTGCCAATCGCGGAGGTTGCAGCTTGAATCGGAGATAAGTGCCCAGCTCATAGAGGGTCCTTTCTAATTGTTCCCTAACAATTATAGCCATCTTGCAGACCGATTGGGTGGCTATCTAGTATTCAAAACTAGATAGCGGCCTGCACGAAAGGCAAAATAATGGACCCCATGACTCAAAGCCACGAGGTCCATATCCGTTTGCTTTATCTGAAAACTTAGTAACGCACGAAGATGTAGTTATTGTTCATGCCGGCGGCAACGGAGCTGATGATAACACCCGTGTTGTAGTCGGAAGCATGAATCATCTGACCACCACCGATGTAAATGCCGGTGTGGTACGAGTTGACAACAACGTCACCGGGCTGCGGATCGGACACACGCGTCCAGCCCATAAAGGTGCCCGTGGTGCCCAGGCGGCAATAGCGACCAGTGAGACAATAGCTAACAAAACCAGAGCAGTCGAAGCTGTTCGGGCCAATTCCGCCCCAGGAATAAGCGCAACCAAGCTTACTGTATGCACGCGAGACAACAGAACCGCCATCAACAGACTGGCTCGGAGCAGAAGGCGTCGGAGCCGGAGCGGGCGTTGAGGGCTGCGGCGTCGGAGCAGGTGCCGGCGTAGGAGCCGGAGTGTTGCCGCCCTGGTTGTTGTTATTGCTGGTCTGGCCACCGTTGTTGGTGTTCTCGGTCGTACCAGCAGTCTCGTTGCTCACCGTGGCCTTCTCGGCGGTGCTGGCGTTGATGCCAGCCTGCAGTGCGGCGTTGGCCTCGGCCTCGGCGGCAAGCTCGGCCTGCAGCTGTGAATCCAGAGAGTTCACGACGTTCTGGGCTTCAGCCTGCTGGGCGTTAAGCTCGTCGACCTTCTTTTGCGTGGCGGCGACGTTCTTCTCCTGCTCGGCCTGCTTATCGGTGAGCTGCTGCTTAAGCTCCTTGACCTCTTGAATGGTCTGAGCTTGCTTATCGGAAACTTTGCCGTAGTAGAACAGACGGTTGAGCATATCGCTCAGGTCATCGACGCCCGTCAGAACCTGAAGCAGGCTCAGACCGCCGGTTTTGTACTCGCCGGCGACATAGGTCGAGAGCTTGGCCTGACCATCGGCGATCTCCTGCTGCTTTTGCGTGATCTCGCCGGCAGTCTGATCGAGCGCCTGCGTCTGCGTGGCGAGCTCATCGTAAATCTGCTGAGTTTGGGTACCGATCTGCTCGAGCTTAGTACGAGCAGCGGCAAGGTCGGATGCGGTATCGGCGTAGGCAGGAGCCGCGAGACCCAAGCCCAAAACACAAGCGAGGGTTGCCGTAGCAGCGCAGCGTGCCATGTTTTTGTGCGTGTTTGCTGTGCGCATGTAGCTTCCTTTCCAGTAACTAAGGGTAACGGCTAGTCCACCGTCACCAGGCTAAAGAGCTCCACATCGTCATTAGACGGCGTGAGCTTCTCGCGCGGGTTGAGAAACGCAAGCTCAAGGATACAACCGTAACCGACAAGCTTTGCGCCCATATCTCGCACTAGTTTACCTGTTGCCTCGACGGTTCCGCCCGTCGCGACCAAGTCGTCCAGAATCAACACGGTATCTTTAGAGCTGATAGCGTCGGCATGGATCTCAATGGAATCCGTTCCGTACTCGAGCTCGTAGCTCTGGCTCACGGTCTCGCGCGGTAGCTTGCCCGGTTTACGTGCGGGAACAAAGCCGGCGCCAAGGGCTACAGCCACCGGTACGCCAACCATAAAGCCGCGAGCCTCGGGACCCACGACCTTGGTGATTCCCATGCCGGCAAAGTGCTCGGCGAGGGCATCGGTCATGGCTTTGAGCGCCTCGGGATTGCCAAAGAGCGGCGTGATGTCCTTAAAGATGACTCCGGGCTCGGGATAGTCGGGGATATCGACGATTTGAGATTCGAAGTCGTACATTGCATGACCTTTCAATGGGTTGCCGAAATTACAGCAGCTGTTATTTGCCCGCGGTGGCGGTTCCGGAGTGCGAAGGGGCGACAACCTTGAGCGGCTTTACGAGAGAATCCTCGTGTGGAGCCGGCGCAGCTATCTCTTCGTTTTTGGCCTTGGTGGACTCGGAACGAGTGATTTCCTCATCGAGTGCATCGATGTCGGCGTCCTCGACCACGGCGTTGAGCGACTCAAAAACGCGGTTCTTGAGCAGTGCGGTGTGCACACCTTCCGTTAGGTCGTGAAGCTTCTTAAACGCACGTTCGAGCTTGGCGTCGCGCTCGTCATCGGAGGTATCCATTCCGAGCATGCTCACGAGCACCTGCTCAAACATGGAGGACTCGCGGTTGGCGGAAGACACGTACTGACGCAGGTTGCGCGGCTCGATATGGAAGCGTGACAGCTCGGAGCAGTAGCGGATGATCGGGAAATCTCGGCCATCGACGAGCTCACGATTCTGCGGACTCTTGATGATGCGAATGAGGTCGTTCTCGGCGAGCGAGCGGATAAACGAAATCTCGACGCCCAGCATATCGGGAATGGTCTCGATGGGATGCAGCTTTTGCTTAGTCTCCTTGGGCTCCGTCTTGAGCGGAACATCGGACAGCAAGCCCACCTCGTAGGCGAGCGTTGACAGGTCCGTGGCGTTTTCCAAGCGCTGCTTAATCACGTTGAGCGGCATGTAGCGGGTCTTCTGCAAGTGCAGAATGACCTCCAAGCGATCAACGTCCTCCTTGGAGTACTGACGGTATCCCTTAGGCGTACGATGAGGGGTAATGAGCCCCTCATCCTCTAGAAATCTAATTTTTGAGTTCGAAAGATCGGGGTATGCGCCTCGAAGTAGGTTGACGACTTGGCCGATACTCAGATAGTTGCGTTCGGCCATGCCCTACTCACCGGTTTCGATGCGCTCCGGCGTGCTCTCGTGGTAGATGAGCGTAAACGTACCGATCTGGACGGAAGAACCGTCGTGCAGCGGGGCTGCGTTGACAATGGCGCCGTCGACCCAGGTGCCATTGAGCGAGCCCAGGTCCTCGATGCGAGCGCCGAGGACCTCGCGAATAATGCGCGCATGGCTGCGCGAAACGGTCATGTCGTTGAGGAAGATGCCGTTTGCAGGATCGCGGCCGATGGTGGTCACGTCGTCCTCGAGCTCAAAAGCGGCACCAGTCTGCGGGCCCTTGACGATGGACAGAACGGGGGCGGTGATGCGCACGTTGGCCATGAGGTCGGGAACGGTGACGTCGCTTGAAGGCACGCGGAATACGCAGGTAGCGTCAGCAGTCTTATCATTCTGAGGCATATTGTTAACCATGTTGTCCATGACAACCCCTAACTTATCGCGGACGTGCCGCAAATAATGAACCGTACGTAATCATACCCCAACGAATCAGTCTTCGATTTCAGGGTTCAGAAAGTCGATGTCCTCGTCCTCGGGATGCGTGAGAGCCTGTTTAATGGCCACTCCGCCCTTAATGGAGTAGATGACAGCCGTGAGCATGGAGAAGATCACGCCGCCGTACACAAAGAAGATGCCGAGGGGCACCGAGCTTCCGTTGAGGCCTGGGAAGGCCGTAAGGGATGAAGGTAAAAGATGCAGGCCGTCAATAACGGGGAAACCGAGCAGCATGAGCGAGAAGCCGGTCATGAGCAGCGCTGTGGCAATCTTTCCGGGAAAGACGACATCGATGGGGCGACGGTGATAATGACGCACGATAAGCGTGCCGATGCCCAGATAGATGTCGCGGCCAATAATGAGCACGCAGACCCAGATGGGCAGCTCTCCGCGGACCACCAGTCCCAGCACGCCGGTGAACAGCAGCGCACGGTCGCAAATGGGATCCATGACCTTGCCGAGCCACGAGACCGTCTTAGTCATGCGGGCGATCTGACCGTCCATCCAGTCGGTGGAGGCGGCAACGGCGTAGATAACGATGGCGATGACGCGGTTGTTATCCGTCACAAACAGGTATAGAAATACCAGGGTGAGGATCAGGCGCGTAAAGGTGATGAAATTGGAGATCGTAAAGATCTTATTCGACGGGTAATCGGAAGTGCCGATAAGCTCCTTTTTGATCTTCTTTTTGATGCCCACAGGACTCCCCCGCTGGTTAACGACAAAACTTTCGATACTATACCCGTTCCGGCGATGTCTATCCAGCGTAAGCATAGAGAGTCCAGACATGTGGAGGGCGCTTTTAGGCGGCGGGGGATTTCGCATTCGTGTACATCAGCCTCCAAACATGTCGAAAAATGTCGATTTTGGTGGCTGATGTACACGTTTTGATTCGGTAATCACATCGAGCGGGAACGTTGTTGCTTTAAGCAAAATAATCATAGTGATTAAAAACAAAAAAGGTCAGGCACTAAGTGCCTGACCTGCAAACTTCTGGTCGGGACGACTGGATTCGAACCAGCGACCCCTTGACCCCCAGCGGGCCCATAATGCCCCTGACCTGTGTTTATTTTGTTATAACACGCGCAAATAGCGCAAGTAGCGCATTTCCGCATATGTAGATTTTACCAGCTCAGCGCGGTTTGTCCAGATAGAATATTATCGACATCGAGGAACGCGGTGCAGCCGATGACTTAATCAACGGGGGTGGGAGCCCCGAATCGTCGCCTCTCCGGGTTCCCGCAGGTGGGCCCATCTGTTTCTAATCAACTGCGGATTTAGGAGCAGACATGCAGAACGAGAAGCGCTGCAATAAAACCTTGCGCATATGCGGACCCGGCGGCGTGAGGAAGAACAAGGGCAAGTGGCAGGCCGTCGTGACGGTGGCCGACGAGGTGACCGGGAAGAAGGTCCAGAGGACCAGGAACACCGGCGTGCCCTGCCTGAAGCAGGGCACGAGGGGTGTTAGCGTCAATCTATTTTTCACCAGTTTCGCTAAACAGGCGCACCGTTCGCGC
>CAVHBE010000220.1:0-9487 GCA_963634045.1 Methanobrevibacter smithii | reverse complement strand
GGTACAGGGCAAACCTTATGGTGCAAACGTTGACAGTTTGTTACGGAGTTCCGTTTGTAGCGAGCATGTTTCCAATGTTTCCGCAGCGTTTCGGGGGTGCCGTTTTGTGCGACTCCTGTTGCCTGGCGAGCATGCGCCCTCGGTTCACGCTAGAATGCACTCAACCTTTAAGCGGTTAATCCATCCATAAGATGCACGAAGGAGCTATCTATGAGCGAACCCCTGCGCACCGTGAACGTCGGTCTGATCGGTCTTGGAACCGTCGGCGGCGGCGTGGCCCGTCTGATCAAGAGCCACCACGATGAGTACCTGGCCGCCTACGGCATCGACCTTAAGCTGACCCGCGCCTGCGCGCTTGCCTGGGAGCAGGCCGAAGCTGCCGGTATTGAGCGCGAGGCCTTTACGAGCGACTGGCACGACGTCGTCACCGACCCCGCCGTCGATATCGTCGTCGAGCTCATCGGCGGCGAGCACCCCGCGACCGAAATCTTCACCACCGCCTTCGAGAACGGCAAGCACGTCGTCTCTGCCAACAAGGCCCTGCTGGGCCGTCATGTCGAGACGCTCGCCGAGAAGGCGCGCGCGTGCGGCGTGCAGATTAAGTGCGAGGCCAGCTGCGGCGGTGGCATCCCCATTGTCAGCACGCTCGAGCACGACCTGGTGGGCAACAAGATCCTGACCATCGCTGGCATTCTCAACGGCACCACCAACTACATCCTGTCGCGCATGGACGCCGAGGGCGCCGATTACGCTGACGTGCTCGCCGACGCCCAGGCAAAGGGCTATGCCGAGGCCGACCCGTCCGCCGACGTCGACGGCTTCGATGCCGCCAGCAAGACGGCAATCCTCGCCTCCATCGGTTTTGGCACCCGCGTTACCACCGACGATGTTTACCAGCAGGGTATCCGTACCATCGGCGCCGAGGACATCGCCCAGGCCCGCGAGCTCGGCTACACCATTAAGCTGCTCGGCATCGCCCGCAATACCGACGCCGGCGTCGACGTCCGTGTGCATCCCACGCTGATCCCCGCCGACCACATGCTTGCCAAGGTCAACGGCGCCATGAACGCTGTCTACGTGGTAGGCGACGCCGTGGGTGAGACCATGTTCTACGGTGCCGGCGCAGGCTCCTTCCCCACCGCGAGCGCCGTCGTGGGCGACATCCTGTCGCTCTCCGAGCAGATCAGCCGCGGCGTGGCTCCGCTGCCCGAGATTGAGCCCTATGGTCACAACCTCGCCTTTAAGCCCATGGACGAGCTCCAGACCAAGTACTATGTGCGCCTGAAGGTCGCCGACCGCGTGGGCGCCCTGTCCGAGACGGTCGACATCTTTGCCAAGCACAACATCTCGATCTCGCTCATCAACCAGGTCGAGGACGGCAAGTCGGGCGTCAACGATGCCTGCTCGGTCATCTTCCTGACGCATCGCGCGCTCGAGAAGGACGTCCAGGCTGCCGCGGCCGAGCTTGCCAACGTCGGCTGTGTGGCCGAGGTCGCCAACGTCCTGCGCATCGAGGACGTTGAGGCTTGGACCGAAGGCGTCATGGCCAACTAGTCCACTACTTCGAACCTCAACGAAGCCCAACGCAAAAGGCGCGCTGTCTGCATCAACCGCAGGCAGCGCGCCTTGTTCTGCTTGCAGGGGAAGCTGCGTCCCGGTATTTCAGCTCAGAACGGGGCGCAGTTTCCCTCAGGGCCTTCTTTCAGAAACTATGTCCCATTCTGGGCGCGGATTCTGGGACACGCTTTCCGTAACGGGCCTCTCGCGGAAAGCGCGTCCCACTCTGGACGCGGATTCTGGGATGCATTTTCCGCGACGGCGTTGGCTACCTGCCGTCGTCGTCCTGGGCTTCATCGCGCGCATAGAGCTCCAACATGCGGCGGCGGTATTCGCGCACGGCGAGCTTGGCGCGCTCCAGGCGACGGCGCTCGCGCGGAGTCAGCTCGGACGGGTCGACCTCGTCTCCATAGGTCTTATCGGCAAGCAGGTGCGCCGCGTCCACGATGCGGGCATCGATGTGGCCGCTCGCCGCCTCGGCGGAAAGACGCTCGGCAATCGTATCGAGCGTAGGCAGGCCCTCGAATACGCGACCATGACCATGCGAAGTCAGCAGCTCATGCTCGCGCGCGAGCAAGCTCGCTAGGTCGTGGTGGGCGCGCAAGATGTCGAGCGCATCGGATGGATGCTCGGCAACCTCTGCCACGGCGGCGACCGGCGCGGCATCCACCACGCGGTAGAAGAGCTGCGCGAGCAATGGCATCAAGAACACCGTGATGGCACCGGCGGCAACCATGACCGACGCAATATCTTGTGACAGCGCGCCCGCGTTGACGGCAACGCTCGTCACGGCAACGATGATCGGCAGGGCCGTGGTGCAGTACAGAGCCACGGTAATGCGACCATACGCCGACACATCGCGCGTCGCAGGACAAATGCTCATGGAAATAAGAATGGGCACGGCACGAATAATCAACAACGCCACGATAAAGCCCACGAGCAGACCCGGGCGCGACGCCACGGCCGTCAGATCGATCTTTGCGCCCGATACGGTAAAGAACACCGGAATCAAAAAACCGTAGGCCAGACCGTCGAGCTTGGTCTCGAGCGTATGGTTGCCCTCGGGAATGATATAGCGCAGGACAAAGCCGGCGGCAAAAGAACCCAACACGATGTCGAGATCAAAGACAGCCGAGAATGCCACGAGCGTGACCAGGATGAGCACCGTCAGGCGCACGAAGGTCTGCGACGTGGTATCGGCGCGCTCCTCAACAAACGCAAAGAAGCGGCTGCCGACGCGCTTGGAGCGGCTCGGGACCACGGCCAGCAACACGCAAACCACCGCAAACAAGCCAAGGATAACGAGCGTTTGGATGCCAGTGCGGGCAGACAGCAGCACCGACATGGCGAGCACGGGACCGAGCTCGCCCCAAGTGCCATACGCGAGAATCGAGTCGCCCACGCGCGTGCCGGTGAGCGAGCGCTCACGCATGATGGGCACGAGCGTACCGAGCGCCGTCGAAGTGAGGGCAAGCGTCACGGCGATACCGTCGAAATGACTGACTGAGAACCACGGCGTAAAGCGCACGGCAAGCCAGGCGATACCAAACGTGACGACCCACGTCGCCAAGCCGTAGCGCCCCTCGACGCCCGTGATGCTCTTGGGGTCGATCTCAAAGCCGGCAAGCAGGAACAAAAAGGCCAGGCCCAGCTCGGACACAAGCGAGACCTCAGCATCTACATGGATGACGCCGAGCATATGGGGTCCCAGCACCGCGCCGAGCACGAGCAAAAAGACCGTCTCGGGAACGGGTTTTCCGGGAATCGCCGAGGCGATAAAAGGACTCGCAAAGGCCACGAGTGCGATGATGGCGAGCGAAACGAATGCCATGTGATGCCTTTCTCTTGTTTGCGCTTCACTGTAGCACCCTCGCCGTCCTCAACGCGCCGCGAGCTGTCGTATCATAGTGAGGTTTACAAACATGTGGCTCAAGGCGACCGCAGGGCAGACCCCGCAAACCGACCGCTGCCGCATACCGTACCGTACGCCCAACCGATCAGGAAGGCAGGAACCAATGGTCTCTCGTATCTACGTGGAGAAGAAACCCGGGTTCGACGTCGAGGCTCAGCAGCTCAAGGGCGAGCTGACCGAAATTCTCGGCATCAAGGGCATCGAGGCCCTGAGGATCATCAACCGCTACGACGTCGAGGGCATCGACGAGGAGCTTTTCCGCTCCTGCGTGCCGACCGTCTTTAGCGAGCCCCAGGTCGATGTGACCTACGACGAACTCCCCGCAAGCGATGGCGCCGTCTTTGCCGTCGAGTTCCTGCCTGGCCAGTTTGACCAGCGCGCCGACTCCGCCAGCGAGTGCGTGCAGCTCATCAGCCAGGGTGAGCGCCCCGCCGTGCGCTCCGCCAAGGTCTATATGATCTCGGGCGCTCTGGACGAGGCCGCCATCGAGGCCATCAAGCACTACGTGGTGAATCCCGTCGAGGCCCGCATCGCCTCGCTCGACCTGCCCGAGACGCTGTACATGGAGACTCCCGAGCCCCAGCCCGTCGAGGTGCTCGACGGCTTCCGCGAACTCGACGAGGCCGGCCTTGCCGCCTTTATCGCCGATCGCGGCCTTGCCATGGACGAGGCAGACATCGCCTTCTGCCAGCAGTACTTCCGCGATGAGGACCGCGACCCCACCATCACCGAGATCCGCGTGATCGACACCTACTGGTCCGACCACTGCCGTCACACCACCTTCGGCACCGTCCTGGACGACGTGACGATCGACGACGCCGTGGTGCAGCAGGCCTTCGACCGCTACATGGAGATGCGCCACGAACTCGGCCGCGACGCCAAGCCCGTCTGCCTCATGGACATGGGCACCATCGGCGCTAAGTACCTTAAGAAGACCGGCGTCATGACCGATGTTGACGAATCCGAGGAGATTAACGCCTGCACCGTCAAGGTGAAGGTCGATGTCGATGGCGAGGACCAGGACTGGCTGTTCCTCTTTAAGAACGAGACCCATAACCACCCGACCGAGATCGAGCCCTTCGGCGGTGCCGCCACCTGCGTGGGCGGCGCCATCCGCGACCCGCTCTCGGGCCGCAGCTATGTGTACCAGGCCATGCGCGTCACCGGCGCCGGCGACCCCACCGTCCCGGTTTCCGAGACGCTCGAGGGCAAGCTGCCGCAGCGCAAGCTCGTGACCACTGCCGCCGCCGGCTACTCCAGCTACGGCAACCAGATCGGCCTTGCCACCGGTCAGGTCAACGAACTCTATCACCCCGGTTACGTGGCCAAGCGCATGGAGGTTGGCGCCGTCGTGGGCGCTACCCCGGCAAACCACGTGCGTCGCGAGTGCCCCGCCCCCACCGACAAGATCATCCTGTTGGGCGGCCGCACCGGCCGTGACGGCATCGGCGGCGCCACCGGCTCCTCCAAGACTCAGAACACCGAGTCCATCGAGACCTCGGGCGCCGAAGTCCAGAAGGGCAACGCCCCGGTCGAGCGCAAACTGCAGCGTCTGTTCCGCCGCGGCGACGCCTGCCGCCTGATCAAGCGCTGCAACGACTTTGGCGCCGGCGGCGTCTCGGTCGCCGTGGGCGAACTTGCCGACGGCCTGTATGTCGACCTGGACACCGTGACCAAGAAGTACGACGGCCTGGACGGCACCGAGCTCGCTATCTCCGAGTCCCAGGAGCGCATGGCTTGCGCCGTCGCCGACGGTGACGTCGAGGAGTTCATGGGCTACGCCGCCGAGGAAAACCTGGAGGCTACCGTTATCGCCGAGGTTACCGCCGAGCCGCGCATGCGCATGGCTTGGAACGGCGTCGCTATCGTCGACCTGTCCCGCGAGTTCCTCAACTCCAACGGCGCACCCAAGCACCAGGTCGCCCACGTGTGCGCCCGTAGCGTGTGGCAGCCCAGCTGGGCCGGCACCACGCTTGCCGAGCGCATGACCTCGCTCGTCACCGACCTCAACGTCGCTTCCAACAAGGGCCTTTCCGAGCGCTTCGACTCCACCATCGGTGCCGCAACCGTGTTCATGCCCTTTGGCGGCAAGACGCAGCTCACCCCGAGCTCGGCCATGGTCGCCAAGTTCCCCGTGGACGGCGAGACCACCACGGCGAGTGCCATGGCATGGGGCTTCAACCCCTATCTGATGGAGGCCGACCAGTTTGCGGGCGCCTACCTGTCCGTGGTCGAGTCCATCGCCAAGCTCGTGGCTGCCGGCTTTGAGCACAAGCGCGCCTATCTCTCCTTCCAGGAGTACTTCGAGCGTCTGCGCACCGAGGCCGAGCGCTGGGGCAAGCCCACGGCAGCCGTCCTGGGCGCCCTCATGGCCCAAGTCGACCTGGGTGCCGGCGCCATCGGCGGCAAGGACTCCATGAGCGGTTCGTTTGAGGACGAGACCGGCGAGCTCAACGTTCCGCCGACCCTGATCAGCTTCGCCGTCGCCGTGGGCAAGGCCGCCCGCGCCGTCTCGCCCGAGTTCAAGGGCCTCACGCACCGCGTCGTCCGCATCGCCCCCGCCACCTATGGCGAGGACTACCGTCCCGACGCCCAGCAGTTGCTCGCCGCGTTTGACGCCGTCGAGGCGCTCACTGCTACCGGCAACGCCCTGGCCATATCCACGCCCGGCTACGGCTGCGGCGCCGAGAGCCTCTTTAAGATGTGCGTCGGTAACCAGATCGGTATCGAGCTTGCCGAGGATGTAGACGTGGAGAGCCTCTTCACCCCGCTCTATGGCAGCTTTATCGTCGAGCTCGCCGAGGACGCCGAGCTGCCCGAGGTCGCCGACGGCGTTGTCGTCGAGCCCCTGGGCACCACCGTCGAGGGCTATGTCATCGACACCGGCTCCGAGGTCATCGAGCTCGCCGAGCTCCAGGAGGCCTGGGAGAGCGGCATCGAGGGCGTCTTCGCCTACCGCAGCGCCGGCGAGACCCCCGAGGTCGAGACCATCGACTTCCGCGCCAAGGATATCCACGTGTACGGCGGCGCCAAGATCGCCCGCCCGCGCGTGATCATCCCCGTGTTCCCCGGCACCAACTGCGAGTACGACAGCGCCCGCGCCTTCCGTGCCGCCGGTGCCGAGGCCGACACCTTCGTGATCAACAATCTCACGCCCGAGGCCGTCGCCGAGAGCACCCACGAGCTTGCCCGCCGCATCCGTGCAAGCCAGATCGTTATGATCCCCGGCGGCTTCTCGGGCGGCGACGAGCCCGACGGCTCTGCCAAGTTCATCACGGCGTTCTTCCGCGCTCCCGAGGTCACCGAGGCAGTCCGCGACCTGCTCAAGGCTCGCGATGGCCTGATGCTGGGCATCTGCAACGGCTTCCAGGCCCTGATCAAGCTCGGCCTGGTGCCCTACGGCGACATCGTCGACGCCACGCCCGATGCGCCCACGTTGACGTTCAACACCATCGGTCGCCACCAGAGCCGTCTGGTGCGCACCCGCATCTCGTCCAACTTGTCCCCGTGGCTGTCGCAGTGCAGCCTGGACGACCCCTATACCGTCGCCATCAGCCACGGCGAGGGCCGCTTTGTCGCCAATGACGAAGTGCTCGCCCAGCTGATCGCCAACGGCCAGGTCGCCACGCAGTACGTGGGCGAGAACGGCAAGCCCAGCATGGACCTTTCCGTCAACCCCAACGGCTCCGCACTCGCCATCGAGGGCATCACGAGCCCCGACGGCCGTGTCCTGGGCAAGATGGGCCATGCCGAGCGTCGCGGCGACAACCTGTACCGCAACGTGCCCGAGCATGTCCCCGGCGACAAATTCATGCCGATCTTTGAGAGCGGCGTAGCCTACTTCGCTTAAACCTTTCCCATCGGGTACAATCCCCTCGGGTAACAACACCCGCCACCGGCACCCCCGGTGGCGGGTTCTTTTTTGCTTTGCGCGTATAGGAGAAGGACATCATGGAAAGCCGCAAGCCGTATCTCGCCACCCTGCCCGGACTCATCCTGGGCTGTCTCGTTTGCTGCGCGCTCTGGGGCTCCGCCTTCCCCTGCATCAAGATCGGCTACGGCCTCTTTGGTATTCCCGCGCACGACAGCGCCTCGCAGCTGCTCTTCGCGGGCCTGCGCTTCACCCTTGCCGGCATGCTGGTCATTGTTGGCATGAGCGTGGCCCAGCGCCGACCGCTCGTTCCGCAAGCGCGTGATATCAAGCCCATCTGCATCTTGTCGCTCTTCCAGACTATCGGGCAGTACTTCTTTTTCTACCTGGGCCTCTCGCGCGCCAGCGCCATGTCGAGCTCCATCATCGAGGCCAGCGCCAACTTCCTCGCAATCCTCTTTGCCGCCCTGGCATTTCACACCGAGAAGCTCAATGCGGCCAAAGTGCTCGGCTGCGTACTGGGCTTTGCCGGCGTCGCGCTCGTCAACCTTTCGGGCGCGGACGGCACCTTTGGCTTTACGCTCGACGGCGAGGGTTTTATCCTAGCCTCCACCGTCGCGGGTGCCCTTTCGACCTGCCTGATCGGTATCTTCTCGCGTGAGCACGACGGCGTCTTGCTTGCCGGGTGGCAGTTCTTAGTCGGCGGCCTGGTCCTCACCGCCATCGGCTTTTTGATGGGTGGCGCGCTCTCCCCCACGGCGATTGCCCCCGCCATCGCGCTCATCATCTACATGGCGCTTATCTCCGCGGTCGCCTACTCGCTGTGGTCGCGCCTGCTTGCCGTCAACCCCGTCAGCCGCGTCTCGGTCTTTGGGTTTATGAACCCCGTCTTTGGTGTGCTGCTGAGCGCGCTGCTGCTCGGCGAGGGCGCTGGCACGAGCCCCATTACCGTCATCGTTGCCCTGCTGTTGGTTTGCGGCGGCATCATCATCGTAAACAAGCCCAAAAAGGCCTAGCGAACTGCCTCGTTCCAAGAAAAAGACGAGGCGTATCTTCGACAGCCGCTACTAATCCCGCCAACGCAATAGGGGCGCACGACCATCAATGCGGTCGTATGCCCCTTTTCTAGCGTATTTGTACGCCGGCTTTCTTTTTCTCGGCCTTGACGCGATAGAGCTCCGCATCGGCAGCGCGAAGTAAGTCTTGCCAGGTATCAACACTATCGCCGACCCGCGCGCAACCGATGGACATCCGCAATGCATACGGCACCTCGGCATGCGCGAGCTCGTCGTTGATTGTCGCGCACAGATGCATGATATCCTGTTCCGCCGCTGCCTTTTGGAGCACCACGAACTCATCGCCACCATAACGCGCGATAAAGCCACCAGACGCCGAGCAGACATCCTTGAGCGCCGTCGCAACAACCTGAAGAGCATGGTCGCCCTCCACATGTCCATAGCGATCGTTAATCTGCTTAAAGCCGTCAGCGTCCATCATAAGCAGATATACATCTTCGGCCTGATCCACATTTGAAAAGAGCGACAGCATATAGGTCTCAAAACGGTTGCGGTTATTGAGTCCAGTCAACGGGTCAGTCGAGATCAGTTGCTCCTGGCAGATGATATAGAGCAGCAACATGCTAATCATTATGCCGACACAAAGGCCAGGCACCGAGTATACGATCTGAAAGGTACCGCCCACCAGGGCCGGAATGGCGAAAAATGCCAAGGTTCGATAGATAGCCTTCGTCTGCAGGCTCTCGACCCTGCGAGATTGCACAAACGCATGCAGGGACGTATGTATAACGTAACAGTAGCTGACAATGGGCTGGATCATATAGGCAAAGCCGCGACGATACACGCCCTGCGAATCGATATAGAACAGGGCGTGCGTCCAGTAACTGGTAAACGCCAGCACGACCACCAGAGCCGTAGGCAACGTTACAAGCACCACCCTATAGCGCGAGGTCACAAGGCGAGAGCCCTGCATCGTCTCGGAATAGATAAACCAAATGAGACACGCGATGGCAAAGAGCGAAAACGAAACCGCGTTGGAAATCCAGTTGGCAGCAATACCCAACGTGCCGTCCGCACCATCCGAAAGCGTCCAGATCATATCGAATAATATGTACGCGGCAGAGGTGTAGC
>CAVHBE010000219.1:0-2390 GCA_963634045.1 Methanobrevibacter smithii | reverse complement strand
GCGCTACACTCATCCTGTAAACCGAACGGCACGAGGGGGATACATGCTGCGTATAGCGACCATCGGCACATCCATGATCACCGACGACTTTATCCAAGTCGTCAACGCCAACGACCAAGCCGCGTTTGTGGGCACGCTCTCGCGCGATGCAGATCGTGGCGCCGCCTTCACCGCTGAGCACGGCGGCGAGCGTAACTTCACCGCACTTGACGAGCTTGCGTCCGCCGAAGACGTCGACGCCGTCTACATCGGCAGCCCCAATGCGCTCCACTACGAGCAGGCACTCGCCTGTATCGCCGGCGGCAAGCACGTTATCGTCGAAAAGCCCTTTTGCGCCACCGAAGCGCAGGCGCTGGAAGTCTTTCGCGCTGCCGAGGCAGCAGGTGTCGTGGCCCTCGAGGCCATGCGCCCGCTCCATGACCCCGCTTTCCACGCCGTCGAGGACGCCCTGGGCGAGATTGCGCCCATTCGTCGTGCATCGTTGCGCTTTGGCAAGTATTCTTCGCGCTACAACGAGGTTCTCGCGGGGCGCGCCACCAATATCTTCGACTGCCGCATGGCCTCGGGCTCCCTCATGGACATCGGCGTCTATACCGTCGAGCCCATGGTCGAGATCTTCGGCATGCCCTCCGGTCTCACCAGCATGACCACGCTGCTCGACCCCTCAACGCAAGAGCTCACCCATGGCCCCATCGACGGCTGCGGCTCCATTCTCGCCAGCTATGGCGGAGGCCGCATCTCCGTCGAACTTGCGTATTCAAAGATCACCAACGATCTGCTGCCCTCGCAAATCGAAGGTGAGCGCGGCACCATCCAGATTGACCATCTGTCCACGCCCCGTAACGTCCGCATCGATTATCGCGGCGACGTCGTGCGCGGATCGGCGACCGAGGCGCCGCGCGAGCAAGGCGACAACGGACGCGCACTCGACCTTCCCAAGTCAAGCAACACCATGGAATACGAGCTCGAGGACTTTATCACCGCCATCGGCGGCATCGATAACGTTAAGGAAGAGATTTGGGAGACCCCGGCGGGACGCCACGAGCTTGGCCACTACCGCGATGTCACGCTCGTGTCGCTGCGTATCATGGATGCCGTGCGTCAGCAGGCGGGGATCGCCTTCCCCGCCGACTCTAACAAGCAGGAATAGCGATGGGTTTTTTCGACAAGCTTTTCTCGGGCGTCGCCGGCGGTAGCCGCGAACCCCAAAAGCCTTCTGGCGTCGAGCTCGAGCTGCGCCGTAGGCTCACCGTGCTCGCAAGTGACGAGGCCACTCAAGACGCCCCGCAGCGCTATTTCCTGCGGTGGGAGGGGCAGGTCCAGGGCGTCGGTTTCCGCTTCACCAACACCAACCTCGCACAGGCGCGCTCCCTCACCGGCTGGGTGCGCAATATGGAAGACGGCTCGGTTGAGATGGAGCTACAGGGCACGCCGGCAAACATCGTGTCTCAGCTCGAGGCGCTTCATGCCTCCTACGAGCGCATGGGAACGCGTTTTCGCCTCGTAGATGCCCAGGCCCGAGCCCCACTTGCCAATGAAGACGGTTTCAGTCCTCATTATTAGTATTGTGTGCTAAATACGGTATCATTTACCTACGACCGTTGATAGAAAAGAGGCGAGGCGCATGGCGGTGCAAAGAAGGAATACCAGGCAGCGAAAGCTGGTTCTTGACGCCGTGCGCCAAAGCTATAACCATCCCACCGCCGACGAAATCTACAACACCGTGCGCGAACAGGATGACAAGATCAGCCGCGGCACGGTCTACCGCAACCTCAATCTCTTGGCAGATGCCGGAGAAATCCTCTCGATCAAGACGCCGGGCGGGAGTCGCTTCGATCGCACCATCGAGCCGCATGCGCATATCATCTGCACCTCGTGCAGCCGCGTCATCGACGTACCGCTCCCCTTCGATGCCCAGCTCGACGCCAAGGCGTCCGAGCAAATCGGCTGGCACGTCACGTCGCACTACACCATCTTTGAGGGACTCTGCCCCGACTGCCTGCAGCCTTAGGGGCATGCCCGCAAATCTACTTGCCCATCCGCTGCAGCAAGCAGCACATTTCTAGGCATGTCCCGAAAACCTACTCGGCGAGCAGGCGGCGCAGTTCTTCTTCGACCGTGCGCACGTAGCGAACGCGGTCGTTGATGCCACGCATAGTGGGATTGCAGCTCTCCATCAAATAGGGATGGCCCACTACGTTGAGCATGTCGCGATCGTTCTCATTGTCGCCAAACGCCATCATCTCATCGGGCGAAATTCCCAGGGCACGACCGTAATCGGCAAGCGCGGAGCCCTTGCCCGAACCGAAACCGATAAAGTCCGTCCATTCGGTTCCCGACGTCATCACGTCGACACGGTCGCTAAAGAGGCGCTCGAAATACTCCAAGGC
>CAVHBE010000218.1:17889-19427 GCA_963634045.1 Methanobrevibacter smithii | reverse complement strand
GTCAATACGAGGCAGCGGAGGTGCTGGGCTATTCGCGCATGCAGACGTTTCTGTATATCGTGATGCCGCAGGTCGCCAAGCGTATTCTGCCGGCGATGGGCAACGAGATCATCACGCTGGTCAAGGACACGTCGCTGGCGTTTGCCATTGGCGTGGGTGAGATGTTCTCGACGGCCAAGGCGCTGGTCGCCTCGCAGGTGAGCATGGTGCCGTTTGCGATCGCGGCGCTGATTTACTGGGTCTTTAATTTCGTCGTCGAGATGCTGCTGGGCGCCGCCGAGAAAAAATTGGATTACTACCATGATTAATTCGGTAATGAATATAGCGAACGCGCGCAAGGCGTTTGGCGGCAATGAGGTGCTCAAGGATATCTCGCTTGAGGTGAAGCGTGGCGAGGTCGTGGCGATTATCGGACCTTCGGGTGGCGGTAAGTCCACGCTGCTGCGGTGTGCCACGCTGCTCGAGACACTCGACGGCGGCTCGCTTTCGTTTGGCGACCTTGCCGTTGCGACGGATGCGGGTTCGGGCGCTGTCTATGCGAAGGGCGATGTGCCCAAGCAGGCGCGCTCGCGATTCGGCCTGGTGTTCCAAAATTACAACCTGTTCCCGCACTATACCGTGATGAAAAACATCATCGACGCGCCGATCCGCGTGCTTAAGCGCCCGCGCGAGCAGGCGGAAGCTCGCGCTCACGAGCTGATTGCGCAAATGGGGCTGACGGGCAACGAGAACAAGGTGCCGTGTGAGCTTTCGGGCGGTCAGCAGCAGCGCGTGAGTATTGCCCGCGCCCTGGCGCTCGATCCGGAAATCTTATTCTTTGACGAGCCGACCTCGGCGCTCGACCCCGAGCTGACGGCCGAGGTGCTGCGTGTCATTAAAGACCTTGCCGCGCAGAATATGACGATGGTGATCGTGACCCACGCGATGCAGTTTGCGCGCGATGTTGCCGACCGCGTGGTCTTTATGGATGGCGGCCGCATTGTCGAGGAGGGTCCTGCCGAGCAGGTCATCGACCATCCGCGTGAGCAGCGCACCCGTGAGTTCTTGAGCCGTATCGAGGGATAGGCTCAGGTATTTACTCAACTATTAATTGAGACGAAGCCGTCGCAGGTCTTACGGTCTGTGGCGGCTTTTTGTTTGCATCGACGGGGTTCAATAATCGCCTCACAAGCTTGTCTCTTCCTCTCGCCGCCTGTATTCATACGTGCGCCGAAAGGTATGCATGGACAGCCGCCCGTGAGGGTAGGGTGGTGGCATAAGACATTTGGAGGGTGAGTCGGCTCGGCTGCCGACCATGCTGCTCCCGGGATGGCACCGACCGCGAACTCTCCCCGTTGGCGTCGCGCATTGCGCGCGGCCCTGCAAGGAGGTCATCATGGGTGCTCCCAAGACCGGTAACGTAAGGAACGTGGTGCTCGTAGGCCAAGGCGGGGTGGGCAAGACTTCACTCGCCGAAGCCATGCTCCACCTTTCCGGCAAGACCGCCCGCCTGGGCGGCCACGACGGCACCAAGCCCACGCTCGACTATGACCCCGAAG